>JAIJLI010000160.1 GCA_022722495.1 Dialister sp.
GGAATGCATTCGTCTTACAGAAACATTCCTGCCTTTCGTGGACAACTGGGCAGTTTGCGACATTATGTCTCCGAAGGTATTTGTCAAACACAAGAAGGAGCTACTGGCAAAGATTAAGACTTGGAGTAAATCGGCACACGTTTACACTTGTCGGTTTGGAATAGAGACACTTATGTCTCATTACCTGGATAAAGACTTCAAGGCTGAATATCTTGAAATTCCTGCATCAGTAAGGAGCGAAGAGTATTACGTAAAGATGATGGTAGCCTGGTTCTTCGCCACCGCTCTTGCCAAGCAATGGAACCAGTCGATTCCCTACATCGAACAAAACCGCCTTACTCCCTGGACGCACAACAAGACCATCCAGAAGGCCATCGAGAGCTACAGAATCACTCCCGAGCAGAAGGAATACCTGCGGACATTGAAGATAAAATAATTATGACACAAGATACTTCTATATATTACGTTTGGATAGGTGGTTCATGTGATTATGGCCATAAAGAGCGAGCTGGTGGTGCTGCCGTTGTGATTGAGCATAACGGCAACATCATCAGCCGTGATGTAATCAGCGACCTACACACCACAGAGTTCCGAATGATGCTAACCCTCATGGTGAAGGTAATGCAGGAAATACCGGGAGGTTCCGACATTCTCTTCCTGACCAACGCTGCCTATATTCAGAACTTTGACAAGACTCCAACGGCTAAATCGGCTAACCCGGACTTGATTGTTCAATGCATCGAGGAAAAGAAAAGGCACAACTCAGTCGGGGTCAAGATTGTGCAATATCACAAAAGCCCACTGCTGATAGAAACCCACGATAGAGCTACGGAAGCAATGGCTAAGACAAGAAAGGAGTTTCATCAGAAAAATAAATAAATGTTTAGGGGCCGTTTTCCGGTCATTAAGGTCACGGTCATTAAGGTCATTAAGGATTTCCGGTTATTCAAGAAGTTCCTCAACCTGAGAAATAAGGTTAAAGGGGTATCGCCATAATCAAAAAAAGCCGTTGCTGATGCAAGATTTCTTGAATTTTGCGTTTATAAGATAGATTATCAAATATAAAATACAAAGAAAATGAAAAAGAATTTATTGTTACTCTTTTTAATGGTTCTTCCTTTTTTCGTATCATCCTGCAGCGACGAAGATGGCGAAGGGACCCCGATGAAATGGAAAACTGAAGTCAAGAAATCAAGTGACGACTATTTTCATGTGCCGCCACAAGGAGGAACTTACGTGTTCTATTGCACAAACTATAGTTCTTTTTGGGTAGTGTCGGCTACAGAAAAAGTAGCTAGAGGTGAAGAAAAGAGATTTTCTCCTAACCATGATGACAACAAGGACGCATCCATTACCACAGATTGGCTGACAGCTAAAAGTGAAGGAAATATATTGACTGTTACCATTCAGCCTACAACACTGGATGCTAACCGTTTTATGAAAGTAGAAGTGGAAGCAGGTGACGTCTTCGATGAATTCAATTTCAAACAAAGGGGGTTGAAGGTTGGATTGTAAAAAGATGACATTTGTATTCCAAATCAACATAACCTCTTTACAAGCAAGAATAGGCAAAAACCGACTGACACTAAGAAGTCTGTCGGTTTTGCTATTTTAGAAATCACATGTATCGGGGTCTGAACCTATTCTGTCAGCCTTCAGCGATGCGATTTCAAACATTTCCTGCTGAGAGAGTTCAAAGTCGAATACATCGATGTTTTCCTTGATTCGGCTTGGAGTAACCGACTTTGCCAGTGGCAGCACGCCTGTCTGCATCACCCAACGGATAACTACCTGAGCCACGCTCTTGCCATGGTTGGCAGCAATCGACTTCAAGAGAGGATTATCCAAGACATTACCTCTTCCCAATGGGCTCCATGCTTCCACAAGAATGTTGTTCTTCTTGCAGAACTCCACACACTCCTTCTGGGTGAATCCTGGATGATACTCTATCTGGTCAACCATCGGACAGATGTTTGCCTTCGCCATTACTGGCTCTGCATGATGCTGCATGAAGTTAGAAAGACCGATGCTGCGAATCAAGCCCTCTTCATGCAGACGCTCCATCGCTTTCCAAGTATCTACATTCAGCTGATTTGCATCCTTGCCAAACTGCAACTCGTTGGCTGGCCAATGGATGAGGTAGAGGTCGAGATAATCGAGACCTAAATCGCTCAAAGTCTTGTCAAACGCCTTCAAGGTCTTGTCGTAGCCACGCTCTGTGTTCCAAACCTTGCTGGTAACAAAGAGATTCTCACGCTTGATTCCACTTTCCTTGATTCCCTCGCCTACGCTCTTCTCATTTTTATAGATAACAGCGGTGTCGATGTGGGTGTAGCCTGCAGCGATGGCAGCTTTCACTGCTTCAACGCAGGTTGCGCCATCAGGAGTAAGAAACGTTCCGAAACCCGGTGTAGGAATCTTCACTCCATTATTCAATAATATTTCCTTTTCCATAATTAAACTAATCTTTAAATTCAACTATTTTTTTTACGGTGCAAAGTTACTGACTTTTTCGCTTAACAAAGTTCTGTATGTTTGCAATATCATCGTGTATCTTTGCAATTTTAGCCATCACTTAGCAGTCCCGTTAATTTCCCTGCGATATTCAGCAGGAGTAAGATGGATGATTTTCTGAAACTGCTCGAAGAAGAGAGTCGGCGTATTGTAGCCGGAACTGAAAGCCACTTCTGTGATAGTCAAATCTGAATTGGCAAGCAGCCTACAGGCGTACTCGATACGGATTTCTGCCAGCACCTGGAAGATGCTTTTATCGGTGGATTTCTTGAAATAACGGCAAAGCGAAGTCGGATTCTGACCTACATAATCGGCAACATCCTTCAGCACCACCTTCTCACGGAAGTTATTATATAAATAGGTGTAGATTCTGCCGATAGGCTCCTCCAACTCGGGTTGACGATTAGTATTGCTGTAAGCCGTAGGCGACAGGAGTTGCGTTTTCTTGCAATGATGCAGGCGGTCGAGAATCTGGAGCAGGATGATAAGCCGTGAGGTGTGGGTGGATGAATCGAAAGCCTTCATCATCTCTAAGAGTTCATCATACAATCCCTCATCATAGAATCGTATTCCATACTGGCTCTTTGAAAGAAGCTTTGAAATATAGGCGTAATCGGGAAGATTCAAAAGAGACGAAGGAAACAATTGAGGACTGAACTGGATGGCTTCGCCACGACTATAGAGCCTATCTTCAAGTTCTGTTTCAAGCCCTGATTTAAGTTCTTCTTTCCCAGCATTCTCCCCACTCTTCATCCGGCTTTTACAAAGATGAAGATGTGGAACATAACTTCCTATCAGCGCAACATCACCTTCTGCATAAGGTGCAACGCCCTCGCCCACGAACTGCTTTCCGCTGCCGTGGGTGAAAATCATCAGTTCATACTCCGCATGCTTATGCAGGGGCAGAACGAACTCCGGATAAGTAATATGGCTGCACAAAGTTGTCATTTTGTGCGCAATCTTTCGTTCTAATATAGGCATAATCTCCATTTATCTGCTTTGTACAAATATTCACTATAATAACGCAAATATAATGGATAATATTGTTCGAGATTAGCCGTAATTTTGCACCCACAAATAAAAAATAGAATAGAAACAAATAAAAAGAAGAGAAAAAATGTCAGAAACTTTATCCGTATTTCAATGGTCAATCCTGGCACTGGCTGCATTGTGCATAGGAATGTCAAAAACCGGTGTTCAGGGAATGATGCTCCTCATCGTGCCCTACATGGCAATGGCTTTCGGAGCCAAGGAATCAACTGGTGTAATTCTGCCAATGCTCTGCATGGCCGACATCATGGCTGTGGCTTACTACAAGCGCATAGCCGATTGGAAGACTGTAGCAAAGCTCTTGCCAACAGCCTTATTAGGATTTCTCGTAGCACTTTTTGTTGACAAGCTCGTCCCGGCACAGGGATTCCGCCAACTGATGGGTTGGACGCTCGCCCTGGCGATGGCGGTGATGATTTGGAGCGAAATATTCGGCAAGGAAAACAGATGGATGCATAAATGGTGGTATTCTGCCCTCTTCGGTCTACTCGGCGGTTTCACCACGATGATTGGCAATGCTGCCGGACCAGTAATGTCTGTTTATCTGCTCTCGATGCGCAAGGAGAAGATGGAATACATCGGCATTAACGCCTGGTTCTTCCTCGTTTTCAATCTGCTGAAAGTTCCTTTCCAAATCTTTGCCTGGGACAACATCAACTGGGGCTCGTTTTCGCTGAACCTCCTGATGCTCCCGGTAATAGGAATCGGAGCCTTACTCGGAATCCGTATGGTAAAACTCTTCCCAGAAAAAGCCTTCCGAAGATTCATCCAGTTTGTCACTATACTTTCTGTAGCAATGATGCTCGTATAGGTCATTGAGAAATAGTACACAAAACAATTGAGACCGATCCTTTTATCGGTCTCGTCTGAAATCGTTGCGTCCGTCTCGGTCAAGAAAACATCGGGTGTAACAGTATTCTGAAAGGATAATCACCTCATCTGCTGAAGCCATCAATCCATCATAAACTACCCTATCACCGGGCTTGAACCTATCTGCCTGACCTCAAAAAGGAATGGCTGCGGTAAGCGTTATTCCCGGGCAGGAAGGTTTCAGCGACTGCACCATCTGGGCTGCCATCAAGTGGACCCATGATATGGTAAGGCTCTGTCCAAACGTCCAGTTTTCAGATTATCAAAATATCCCTCTATCATATAAAATAAGGTTAAATCAAGTTCGCCCTGCAAACAAAATCCATCCATAAAATCACTTTTCTGAATATTTTTTGTATTTTTGCAGATATATTACGCTGATATGGGGGTTGAGCATAGCTTATCCTCCTAGATTACAGACGCATAATTACCAAATGATTTAAATAAATTAAAAAGAATATGAAGCATAAAGTAAAAGTGACCGTAATAGACAAGAAAATCTATCCGGAACTACAGGAGAAGTATTGCGCCGACCCTAAAGCAGGAATGTGTCCATGCTACAATGTTGGCGATGAGTTTATCTTTGAGCGTGACGAAGAGAACGACCATTTCTGGCATGGAGGAATGAATACACTCGTCAGAACATCCGCTGACCCGAACACAGTAGCTGGAGGTCCGAAAATGCCACATTGCTCTGAGGCATGGGACGCTATTTCACGATATATATACACCGGTCTGCAAGGTGGTTCAATCATGAAGGGGTGGATGAAGCGTGAAAACGAAATGATATGCTGTTGTTCTGACGGAACAAGACCAGTCATATTCAAAATTGAGCGTATAGACGAAGAGTAGTTGTTTTGCGGGGCATGGATGGTATGGTTGGGGTTGATAGCTGCGTTATTAGGATAAAAATAATCAAATTAATTAGGATAAAAATGAGAAAGGAATCAAGAGCAATGGATAGTGGGTGGGCATTGGAAGTAATGCACAAGGCTCCATACATGACTGTTAGTTTCATTGACGAAGACGGCAAGCCTTATGGTTTACCCCTGTCACTCGCATCAGATGATGATGTGAACTGGTATTTTCATGGTGCCTTGGAAGGCAAAAAACTGGAGGCAATCAAG
>JAIJLI010000161.1 GCA_022722495.1 Dialister sp.
ATATTTCCTTGGGGGGGCGAGGAGGCTCTCTGCCTTGAATAAAAAATATATTTTCTATTATAATATGAGAAGCAAGAGAGGAGGAGTGGCGATGCTTCTGGCAGGGATTATCAGTCACAGCGAAGAGACGGCCGGACTCATCCGGCGTTTTCTGGGAGAGATGACGCGCTCCAGGGGGCTGTCGCTCTCCTGCGTGTCGTATGACAACAGCTACGCCTTTCTGGGCGACTGGCGACGCGGGGAGGAGCGCTTCGACCTGCTCTTTTGGGATCTGTCCTTTTTGCCCGAGGGGGCGATGCAGACGGCAGCCGATGTGCGGGAGCGGTGGAGTGATACGGAAATGGTCTTTCTTGCAGAGGATGACAGCCGCGCACTCGCTGCCTTCCGTCTGGGGGCGCAGCACTACCTGCTCCTTCCAGCGACGGAGGCGGAGGTGAGAGAGGCCATCGATCGCTGCCTTTCCGCACTGGAGGGGAGCTGGCGGCGGAAGGTGCTTCTCAAGACGGCCGATGGCTGGCGCTCGGTCGCGCTGGCAGACATAGAAGCGGTGATCTCCGAAGATCATGTGCAGCGCCTGTATCTTTCCGGCGGCGAGGAGCTCTGCCTTTCATCGACGCTCTCTTCCCTGACGGAAAGGCTCAGGGGACGGAGTGCTTTCCATTTCCTTTCGCCGGGGCGCGGCATACTCGTCAATGCGGAGCGGGTGAAGGCGATCGGGCAGGATACACTGACGCTCGAAGGCGGCCGCGAGCTTCCCTTGGTGAAGCGGAAGGCGGGCATCTTCCGCAGGGAATGGGAGAAGGCACTCTGCCGGGTATGAGAGCGGGAAGGGGCAGCTGGTGACTAGGAGACAAGAGACTAAGAGACATCATATCCCGTGCACTTTTCCGCGTTCCCCATCTGTCTTTCATACCATAGTCACCCTATCCGCCCCTACGGGGCACCTTCCCTCGAGGGGAAGGCTGACGGTACGGGAATAGCATCATCTCATAAAGTCTTCGGGCATCGCCCCATAAATATTTGCGGCGTAGCCGCTACTAATTTGCCTTCCCCATCGGGGAAGGGGGGACTGCGTCAGCGGTGGATAGGGTGCTTTCGTAAATCGTCGACTTGAGACGCTCCTTCCCACTCTCTTTCATACCGCCACTACCTCCGTAGAATCCATAGAACCCGTAGAACCTGTTGAACCCTTGAACCCCTGAACCCTGAAACGAAAGGAGACGCCATGGCATCCCGATTTCTGCATGATCCGAAGTACGCACTGACATATGGGCTTTTGGCACTGCTGCTCCTTTTGTCCGGCGGTCTTCTTTTCCGGGAGGCGGGGCAGCTGCGGGAGAGGGCGGAAGGGATGGCTGCGGAGAATCAGCTCCTGCTGTCGTATCGGCACGCAGAGCGGGATGCGGCGCATCTGGATCTCCTTTCGTCGCTCTTTCAAAAGGCACCGGCTTCGGCCTATGGGAAGCTGCTCGAGGAGGCAGGCGTCTCCGTGGAAGAGATCTCAGAGGAGAAGGATGGAAATTTTCATAAAATTCATGTAGTTGGCACTGGCAGTTTTTCACAAATTGTCCGCGGCTTTGATATAATAAAAAGCAAAGAAGTGTGGAATGCGGTGAAGCTCGTCCGATTGAAACGGGAAGGGACGGTCTTGTCCTTTGCGCTCGAGATCACTGCATTTCAAAGCCGAGGTACCTATGAAGAAGAGAAATATCGTACTGATCGGTCCGATGGGGACCGGTAAAAGCAGAGCGGCGAAGATCCTGGCTGATGGGCTGGATTGGCAGCTTGCGGACACAGACCGCATGATGGAGCGGGATACGGGGATGAAGATCGCCGACTTCTATCGCGATGCGGGGGCAGAGGCCTTCGCGGAAAAGGAAATGCAGGTGATCAGCCGCGTCCGTTACTACCATGAAGCGGTGATCGCGATGGGGGGCAATTACCCCATGACGGAAGAGAAATTTCACCTCCTTGCGGAGCATGGCGTGATGGTGCTGCTCTATGCGAAGCCGTACCGCCTCGCAGAGCGGGTGCGCCGCCGCATCGGCAAGCGTCCGACCATGGACTATTCCGACGTGGATGGCTACGTGCGGCAGATGCTGCGGAAATGGGCGAAGTGGCGCGACCGTGTGGATGTGGTCATCAATACGACCAACTGCCACCCGGAGCAGACCGCGATCCTGATCGCCCGCTATCTGGACCAGCATCATGTGGAGTTCGCTGAGCGGAGATTGTGATAAAGGGTGCAGCTTCCATTCCTGATTTCTTATCTATGAGGAGGCAACTATCATGAAACGACTGGCTGTATTGACCAGCGGCGGTGATGCACAGGGCATGAATGCAGCTGTGAGAAGCGTTGTCCGGACGGCGCTTGCCATGGACGCCGAGATATATGGCATTGAGCGTGGCTATGCAGGACTTCTGGATGAAGACATCACGCCGATGACTTCGGCGTCTGTGGGCGGGATCGTGCTGCGCGGCGGGACGATGCTGCGCACGGCGCGCTGTCAGGCTTTCTTTGAACGGAAGAATCAGATCCAAGCGGCGGATATTTTAAGGAAGCACGGCATCGACGGGCTCGTTGTCATCGGCGGCGACGGCTCTGTGCAGGGGGCAGAGGTTTTGACGCACCTCGGCATCCCGACAGTGACGGTACCGGGTACCATTGATAACGACATGCATGGGACGGATGAGACCATCGGTCATGATACGGCGGTGAACGTGGTCGTTTCTGCCGTGAGCCGCATCCGCGACAGTGCGTCTGCCCACGAACGTGCTGCCATTGTGGAGGTCATGGGACGTTTCGCGGGACACATCGCACTCGATGCGGGCCTTGCCTGCGGAGCAGAGTACATCCTGGTGCCGGAGGTACCCTTTGAACGGGAGAAGCTGGCTCGGAGCCTCGAGGCGCAGATGAAGCTGGGACGGACGAACAGCATCATCATCTGTGCGGAAGGCGCGGACGATGCCCGCTCGCTGGGGGAGTGGCTGAAAGAGCATACAAAGATCGACGTCTGTACGACTACGCTCGGCTTCATCCAGCGCGGCGGCCAGCCGACGGCCAGAGACTGCCAGCTCGGCTCCGTCCTGGGCGCGTGCGCGGTGACTGCGCTCCTCCGGGGAGAGACCGGCGCACTCATCGGTATGCATAGAGGCCGCGTGCGCATTCTTTCCTACGAAGAGGCAAAAAAAGAGAAAGAACCATTCCGCAGAGATCTCTACGATCTCGCCGTCATGCTGGGAGCGACGGGGATGGAATAAAGCAAAGCGGCGCACTGTTCGTATGGCGCCGCTTTTTTATGACTGGTAGCTAGGGATTGGGGACTAAGAGACCAGGAGACATCAGACGTTCTCGTATCGTCATTTCGAGCGAAGCGAGAAATCTTTCTTGCAGTCCGATAAACGACGCACCTCTCCGCATTTCCCCGCTCTCTTTCATACCGCCAGTGCCCTATCCGCCCCTTCGGGGCACCTTTCCATAGGGAAAGGCTGGGGATACGAGAATGCCATGATCTCAAATGGCAGCGAAGTTGCCACTAGAACCCATAGAACCCATGGAACCCATAGAATCTGTTTACCAAAGGAGTCTTTATGAAGAAGATCATCGTCAGCGCCTGCCTTTTGGGGCGAAACTGCAAGTACAGCGGCGGAAACAATCGGAATGAAGCTGTGATCTCCTATGTGAAGGGGCGAGAGGTGATCCCTGTCTGCCCGGAGGTCGCCGCCGGTATGCCGGTCCCGCGGCCGCCGGTGGAGCTTCGCGAGGGGCGTGTGATCTCCTGCGAAGGGAAGGATCTGGATGCCGTGTATCGCGCCGGTGTCGCACGGACACTGGAATCGCTTGCGGGGGAAGAGATCGAGTGCGCGATCCTCAAGGCGAAAAGTCCCACCTGCGGGGTTCATGAGATCTATGACGGCACATTCAGCGGGAAAAAGATCAAGGGCCAAGGGCTCCTTGCGAAGGCGCTGCGTCGGGCGGGCGTGCGTGTGATGGATGAGGAGGATGTGGAATCAGGAGTGGCTGGTGACTAGTGGCTAGGGATTAGGGATTGGGGATTAGGAGCCTCGAGTGACTAGTGACTGGTGACTGGTAGCTAGGGATTAGGTTTGCGATACGAGAAAACCGCCAGTTTCAAACCTTCGCGGCGCTTAGATCCTTCGACTCAGTTCTCCTATTTCAGATAAGCTATTTTTAAGGAAACACTGATTAAATCGTTATCAGATTTCATTCTTGGATTTTTTATACAGAGCGAGGAGACATTCGACGCGAATAGCGAGCTATTTAAGGAGAATGTCGACGACACTATGTATAAAAATCCATATGAAATCTGATTCTGCGATTGAATCAGCGTTTCCTTTACATACGACGTTTTTCTCCGCTCAGGATGACGAAATGCGCCGTACCACCATTTCGCATTTCTCATTTCTAATTTCTCATTCAAGCGAAGCTTTCATCCGCAATCAAAGGGCGATACGCCCCAGGGACGAACCCTGAACCCGTTCCCTTCCATTTGACAAACTTGCTTTCTTTCCCTATAATGAAGAAAATGACCGTTAGTCAATTTTAAAGGAGGAAGACCTATGCAGAAGAAATGGATCGCCATCGCAGCAGCCGGGATGCTGCTTTTCTCGTCTATGTCAGTTCAGGCCGAGGAACTGCCGCGCAGGAGCCTCACCGTATCGGGGAGCGCAGAGGTCACGGCAAAGAGTGACACCGCTGCCATCTACCTTTCTGTGGAGACAGAGTCGGCGCAGGTGAAGAATGCGGCTCGTGAGAATGCCCAGATCATGACCGATGTGCGGAATGCCGTCATTGCCGCCGGTGCAGATGCGTCAAGGATCGAGACGCAGAATTACAATGTGTATCCGCAGAATATCTATGATGATAAGGGCCGCGTGAAGTCGAAGAAATATAAATGCACGAATTCCATGAAGGTCGTGGTGAGCCGTCTGGATAAAACGGCCGCCGTCATGGATGCAGCCGTAGAAGCCGGAGCGAACCGCATCGACTCCGTGGATTTCTCCGTGAGCAAGACGCAGGAGTACAAGGAGGAAGCATTGCGACAAGCGACTGCCGCTGCGCTTCGCAAGGCACAGATCATGGCAGGCACGCTGGGCCGCTCGGTCGTGAATGTGATCTCTGTCAATGAAGACAGTGCCGATGTCACCCCATACCGCGCGATGAATGTACGCATGATGGCAGGCGCGGCAGCAGATGCCAAAGAATCGACCCCGCTTTCTCCCGGAGACACGAAGCTCCAGAGCCGTGTCACCGTGGTGTTTGAGATCGGATAAGTAAATAGTAGCTGGTGACTAGTGACTGGTAGCTGGGGATGAGTGGCTAGGAGACTGAAAGACCAAGAGACTGGGAGACTAGTGTGGCGATTTGTTAACTTCTGGGCTTAGTGAGAAGTGGTGGAATGCCCCCTCCCCATCGGGTAATGCTATTAAGTTAAGCGGCAGAACGTTCTTGGCTCCCCATCGGGGGAGCTGCCCGAAGGGCTGAGGGGGCTACGTAGCGGTATTGCATGAAAG
>JAIJLI010000162.1 GCA_022722495.1 Dialister sp.
ATTTAAGGAGGATGATGACGAAGCTATGTATAAAAAACCATATGAAATTCGACTCTGCGATTTAATCAGCGTTTCCGTAAAACCTTATACAAACAGGATTTGATTCTTATGGATAATTTTAAAAGCTTCAATGATTTCCGGCGCGAGCTGCATGAAGGAAAGATCCCCGAGCAGAAGCCGCGGGAAGAGACGGAAGTGACACCGGAAGATCCTTCGCGAGATATAGAGGCGAAGGAGGCACCCCGGGTACCGCGCAAAAAGAAAAGGAAGGGATTCCGTATCAGGCAGTCCATCCTGCTCGCAGGCGGCGGACTTCTCCTTGCGGCACTTGGCATATTTCTTTTGCCGTTGCCCTTAGGCTATATCCATCTCACCGGCACGAAGGCTCTCACGATGGAGGATATTCTTTTCGAAGGGCAGATCCGCCAGCCGGTCAATGTGCTGCAGATCAGCGCCTCCAGCCTGGCAGAGCGTCTTTCTCATGACATTCGTGTGGCTCATGTCGAGGTGAGCCGTGGATTTCCCTTCGTTCTCGAAGTACACATCGAAGACAGAGAGCCGCTGGCCATCATGCAGGCGGAGTACAGCTATGTCGTGCTGGATAAAGAGGGCATGGTGATCGACTCTGTGCAGTCGATCCGGAAGGGCGACGTCGCTATGATCACAGGCAAGCGCATGGAAAACCTGCTCCTCGGAGATACCGTGTCGCAGGAAGACCTGGACAAAGCACTCACTTTTCTCAATGCACTCTCTCCGGAAGGACAGCGGTTCTTTTCGGAGATCAATATCGGAAATCCGGAAAACATACGCGCTTATACCAGAGATGGCATCACCGTCCGACTTGGCAGCGGAAGTGACATGGAAGCGCAGGCCAAACTGGCCGAGAATATGGTAGGGGATGTGAAGGCGCGCGGCCTTTCCGTGGAATATGTGGACGCCAATCTCTCCTCTCCCTTTATAAAACTGAAAAAATAGAGATTTTAACCGGGAAAATTGCAAATTGTCTCATTCTACCGGTGGCGAACTTGTGGAAAGTATTGTACAATGGTACATATGATTAGCAGAAATGTAATATAGGTGGATAACATCCTGAGTTAATCAGCGTTTCCTTACATACATGACGCAAAATATCCTGAAGGAGGAGCGAACATGGAACAGTCTGAAATGGCAAACATTAAAGTAATTGGTGTAGGTGGCGGCGGAAATAATGCAGTCAACCGCATGATCGATGCCCAGGTCAAAGGGGTCGAATTTATTGCAGTCAATACCGAAACCCAGGTTTTGAATAAATCCGAAGCAGATAACAAGATTCAGATCGGCGAAAAGCTGACCAAGGGTCTCGGCGCCGGTGCAAAACCGGAAGTCGGTGAACAGGCAGCAGAAGAATCCAAGGAAGATCTCTCCAAAGCACTGGCGGGCGCAGACATGGTCTTCGTCACTGCCGGCATGGGCGGCGGTACAGGTACAGGTGCGGCTCCGGTAGCTGCACAGTGCGCCAGAGAGCTGGGCGCGCTCACCATCGCTGTCGTGACGAAACCATTCACATTCGAAGGCAAGGTCAGAGCGAGAAATGCCCAGGAAGGGATCGAACGTCTGAAGAACAGCGTCGATGCCATCCTTGTTGTACCGAATGACAAGCTGCTGCAGATCATGGATAAGAAAGCATCTCTGAAAGATGCCTTCAAGACCGCGGATGATGTACTCCGTCAGGGCATCCAGGGCATTTCCGACCTGATCACCGTACCGGGCATCATCAACCTGGACTTTGCAGACGTTCGGACCATCATGAGTGACCAGGGTGAAGCGCTCATGGGCATCGGCATCGGTACCGGCGACAACCGTGCGAGCGACGCCGCTTCCATGGCTATCAACAGCCCGCTTCTCGAACGCAGCATCGATGGCGCGAAAGGCATCATCATCAATATCACCGGCAATGAAGACCTGGGACTCTTTGAGATCAACGAAGCATCCCAGATCATCACCGAAGCAGCCGATCCGGATGCCAATATCATCTGGGGTACTTCTGTCGATGATACCCTCGATAACGATACCGTCAGGATCACTGTCATTGCGACCGGCTTCGGCGAAAAGAAAAAAGCACAGGCTCCGGCGCAGGCAGGAAACAGATTCAGCAATGCTGTCCGCCCGAGCACGGGAATTGCGGTTCCGGAATTCCTCAGAAAATAAGGGAAAATACGCCGTCTGACTGCTCTCATGGATGACTCTCTTTCTGATGCGACACCATATGGAACAGAGAGGGAGGATGCGGACCATGATCGCATCCGTATTCTCCTGACCGGAGACAGACCGGCTCTTTCTACCTGTCTGAAAAGCCACACCGCATATGCAGTGTGGCTTTTATTGATTTTGCTTTTTGTTAACTCTAAGAAGGAGAATTCGATATGAAATGCCCATTCTGTAAAAGCAGAGATACGAAAGTGACAGACTCCAGAGATACGGATGAAGGCGCAGCCATTCGCCGCCGCCGTCAGTGCCTCTCTTGCGGACGCCGTTTCACGACGTATGAGACCGTAGAAAAACTGCCGCTTCGTGTCATCAAGAAGAATGGCAAGCGTGAGCTTTTCGATAGATCCAAGATCCGTAACGGTATCACCAGAGCCTGTGAAAAGACGAATGTATCCTCTGCCCAGATCGAAGAGATCATCGATCTGGTGGAACATACGATCCGCAACGATCCGAAGCGTGAGCTTCCGACCACGGAGATCGGCAACATCGTGATGGATGCGCTCTGCAAGCTCGATCAGGTCGCATATGTTCGTTTTGCTTCCGTATATCGCGAATTCAAGGATATCAATACATTCATGCAGGAGCTTCAGAATCTGATGACCAATCAGCAGCCTTCGCCCAAGGCCGCTCAGGGTGAGGAAAAGAAATGAGAGCACTCATAGAAAAATGCTTCGATGACCATCAGAAAGCACTAGAAAAGAGCCGCGCACTCTATCCTGTCATCGAAGATATGGCGAAGATCTGCGAAAAAGCCCTGCGCTCCGGGCACAAGATCCTCATCTGCGGCAATGGAGGCAGCGCTGCAGACGCGCAGCACATCGCTGCGGAATTTGTCGGGCGATTTCATAACGAGCGCCGCTCTCTTCCTGCCATCGCCCTCACGACAGATACCTCGATCCTGACCGCCGTCGGGAATGACTACAGCTTTGACCGTGTTTTTTCCCGTCAGGTCGAAGGACTCGGAGATCCGGGGGACGTCCTCTGGGGGATCTCTACCAGCGGAAACAGTCCGGACGTGCTCGAAGCGCTGAAAATAGCGAGAGAAAAAGGGATGACGACCATTGGCTCGACCGGGAAGACCGGCGGAGCCATGGTACTCTGGTGCGATGCCTCTTTGGTGGTGCCCGACGATGTCACCGCTCGCATTCAGGAGATCCACATGCTCGCGGCGCATATCATCTGCCAGATCATCGATGAGATGGACTGGACGAAATGATGGACACCAGAAGAAAAGCGGTCTTTTTTGACCGCGACGGCGTCCTCAATGAAGATGATGGCTATGTGCATCAGATGAGGAAGCTGCGCTGGGTGAAAGGCGCAAGGGAGATCGTAGCCGAGCTCACCAAGGCCGGCTTTCTTCTCTTTGTCGTGACGAACCAGAGCGGTGTGGCACGCGGCTATTTCACCGAAGAAACGGTTCGGCAGCTCCATCGGGAAATGAATGAAGAATTTCAAAAATGGGGCGGGCATATCACAGAGTTTTTCTACTGTCCGCACCTTCCCGGTGCGCCCCTTCCCGCGTATGATCAGGTATGCAGCTGCCGCAAGCCGGCGCCGGGGATGATCCTTCGCGCGCTTGCTGCATACGGCATAGACAAAGACCGGGCGGTCCTTTTCGGGGATGGAAAACGCGATGTCGAAGCTGCAGAAAATGCGGGCATCCGCGGATTCCTTTTCCCAGGCGGCGATATAGAAGCATTCGTGCGGGAGAAGCTGGCAGGACATTTCACCATCGGATGAGTGACTGACCAGGAAAGAGACCTGTCAGGCTTCACGGGTTTAGGGGGAGCTTGCGATAGTACACACTCCTTCCCTATGAACCTCATTGCACCCATAGAACCTCGTAGCCGATGCACGCACAGCTTTTATGGATAGTATCGCCGATAGGGCATGATGCTTTGGAGGACAGGATGATCGAAGAAATAAGGAGCCGCAGCAACCAGTGGATCAAAAAAGCACTGCAGCTGAAGCAGAGAAAATACCGGCAGGCCTATGGCATGTTCCTGATGGAAGGCCTTCGCAGCGTCGAGGATGCTCTCCGTCAGGGCATGAAAGCATGTACCTGTTTTTTCACAGAAAACCAGCTGGAGAATGAACGCTTTCAGGCACTCATGAAAGAGGGAGAAGCACTTTCCTGGCACTTTCTCAAAGTCGATGAGGGACTCATGAAGCTCATCTCCGGTACGCAGCATGGACAGGGCATCATGCTCTTGGCTTCTAAGAAAAAAAGAGACATTGAAGAACTGATGCACCCGCTCGAGGGATACTACGTATTACTGGATGCGGTGCAGGACCCCGGCAACATGGGGACGATCCTTCGAAGTGCGGCGGCAGCCGGCGTCAAGGCAGTCCTTCTTACGAAAGGATGCACCGATCCCTTTGCGGAAAAAGCGGTGCGAAGCTCCATGGGGAGCATCCTGCGCGTCCCTGTCTATGAAGATCTGACAGTGGATCAGATCTCCCTGATCCGAGAAAAGAGCGGTCTTGCGCTCTACGGGACAGCCCTTTCGCATGCCGTCCCCTACAAAACGGTGGGAGAGATCCGGAAAGGGATCTTCGTTTTTGGCAATGAAGGAAACGGCATCCGCGAGGAGCTCCTCGCGATGACCGACATGAATTTATATATTCCGCTCGCGGGCACGGTCGAGTCACTCAATGTCTCCGTGGCCGCTGCGGTGATTTTATTTCAATTTATAGAATAGGGAAACGGGCGGGGAGCAGCCGTCTGTGACACGCCCCAGACCTTTCTGTCATACGGTTCATTATGAAAAAAGGAAAAGAAGAATTTTACCTGGTGGATCTGAAGGTACTTCCGGAAGCCATCAAGAAAACGATCAAAGTGAAAGAGCTGCTGAATGACGGGATCTGCGGATCCATCAATGAAGCTGTCAAAAAAGTCGATATGAGCCGCAGCGCTTATTATAAATATAAAGATCATGTAGCGTCAGCCCGGAGCCGGGCGCTCAGGATCGCCATGCTGTCCACAGTCATGACGGAGGAGTATCCTCACTTTGCCCGCCTCATGCGACGCGTCATGAAAGGAAATTTCGAGATCCTTTCCATGAACCGCAGTCGGGCGGGGGAAAAGCTCGTCTCTGTCACCATGACTTTGCAGATAGAAGATGCATCGGAACCGCTATCAGTTCTGGAAGATGCAGTCAAGTCCATGAAAGGAATTCAGTCCGTTGTTCTTCAGGAAGCCATGCTGAAAGCAGGAGAATAGGGAAGATAGCTGGCAGATAGTGACTGGTATCGCGTTTTGCGT
>JAIJLI010000163.1 GCA_022722495.1 Dialister sp.
GCCATGGACACGCCCCTTGGTGAGCGCGCCCAGCTTGAATGAAATATACATAATGATGCCGAGAAGCATGAAGCCGAAGATCATGCCGTTCTTGACGAAAAGTTTGGTAATCATTGCTGCGATATCCATGATGAAATTATCTCCTTATCTTCGGAAATCCCGCTCAAGCAAAGGAAAAGAAAATATCGGCCATGCTTGAAACGTGGTTTCCTCTAAGCGACCACGAAGCCCTTGCGTGCTGCATACATGTTGGGTGACCGGGGATTCGTAGCTCTCTCTCGCTTTCGATCGATGCGCCGCCGCCATCCCCGATCCCTCATTATTTACCGTGCGCGAGACTTTCCTCAGACACGGTCTCCTTCGCTTTCTTGCCAGAAAGGACAGGGATCAGGAGGAAGCCGATCGCAACAGCCAGAAGACCGCCGAGGATGGCGACCACACCGCCGGAAAGGGCGGCTGCTACGTTCTGGATGGAACTCATGGCTACAACGACCGGAATGTACATCGCAGACCACCATTTGATGCCCTGTTCTTCCGGCGCTTTCATGATGCCTTTCTGCTGCGCCCAGGCGGAAATGATGATAAGGAACAACATCGCGAAGCCGACGCCGCCGATGTTTGCCTTGACACCCAGAAGCGCGCCCAGTATATCGCCGATTACATTGCCTGCCATATAGCAGCCTGCCAGAAGTGCTACACCGTAAATAACC
The DNA here is from genome assembly GCA_022722495.1 of Dialister sp. Classification (GTDB taxonomy): domain Bacteria; phylum Bacillota; class Negativicutes; order Veillonellales; family Dialisteraceae; genus Dialister. Next base: position 711 of record JAIJLI010000163.1, read on the forward strand.
ATAATACTCTTCCTTTCTTTTGCTGAAACCACTTGTCTCTATCAAAAGCTCCTTCCATTCACGAGCAGAAGAAGCTTAGTACAGCGGGGTACCGGGAAATCTCCCCCTCCTTCTTGTCATTTGTTATAATAGAGATGGCATACGGATCTCCTGTTCATCTTCCTTTCGCCATTATTAGTATATCCGACAGCTTTGCCGAAAAGAAATTTTTAAGGGTAAGATGCAAATGGCAACGGGTAACATGCATTAAAAATAAATGTATTCTGCGATTCATTATCATAAGTTATCATTTATATATCTTTTATAGATCATTTTATATCAATGCATGACAGATCACGGAGCACCGCATCACCGGCTCTCTCAGCCGATGAGCGCCCCCGAAGACTTTTGGCACAAGCGAGCAGAAAGCAGACCTCTGATCTCTGACCTTCTTCACATTCCCGGCAAAGTGAGGTGCCCTATGAATACATACTGGATCATCGGCGTACAGCACGTCTGGTTTGGTATCTCCATCTTCCTCCTGCTGCTCCTTCTTGTCAGCCGCACGCTCTTTTTCCGCGAAGCGATCCTTGCCAAGCAGTTCAGCCGGAGGCATCTCGTTCTCTTCATCGTGATCTTCTCCCTGATGGCACTCTGCGGCTCGTACTGGAATGTCTCAGCGGGCGGCGGCATCATGAATTTCCGTGCTGTCGGCATCATGCTCGGCGGCTTCGTCGGCGGTCCGATCGTCGGCACCATTGTCGGATGTATCGCAGGCATCCATCGCGCCCTCTTCTTCGACACGGACGCGGCCTTCATTCACGGCGGGCTCTCCATCCTTCAGGGCATCGCCGCCGGCTATCTGGCGAACCCGCTGAAAAGCCACCATCACAATCTTTGGTCATGGAGCTTCTTCTATGCCGGCATTTTGGAGATCCTCTTCTGGCTCTTCTTCGCCTTCTTCACCTGGCCGGAGACCATCGCGCATCCGAATGATTTCTTCGACCTGTCGCTGCCGATCATCATCACGAATACCATCGCCGTCAGTCTTTTCTACATGGTGCTCGAATTCTACACACACCAACGCGATACAGAAAAATCAGAAACGACAAAGACGACCTTCGAAGCCGTAAATACCCTTTTCTCCGCACTCCACGATGGTTTCAACGGCTTCAATGTATCAAAAGCCACAGAGATCGTGACGGCATCCCTCCCCTCCCTCATCTGGACCGCCATCATATATAAAGATCAGATCTATACGCGCACGGCATACAAAACCGAAGCAGACCACAATCAGGGCGATGCGGAGATCGCCATCCTGCAGCTGCAGAAATCCCTTCCGCCCATGCCGCATCTCACCTCCCTTCCCATCTGCTACAAGGGTGAGACCGTCGGCACGCTCATCGCCGCTAAAAGCAAAGGGGAAAACTTCACGCACATGGGCAATGAATTCCTCTCCGGCATCTGTCACCTGCTCGAAGCCATCTATGAGTATGACAAGATGAAGGAAGAGGAAAATCTTCTCGCCGAAGCCGAGATCCGCGCTCTTCAGGCACAGATCAATCCACACTTCCTCTATAACACGCTGAATACCATCAGCTACTACGTCCGAAGCGATCCGGACAATGCGAGAAAGCTCATCAGCTACCTCTCCGACTATTTCCGCCACAGCCTGAACAACCCGTCGAAATTCATCCCGCTCTCCGAAGAGCTGCACGTCATCGAGTGCTACACCGAGCTCGAGCGCGCCCGTTTCGGCGACCGCCTCTCCATTACCTATGATTTTCCCAAGGGCAAGCTGGAAGAGATCCAGGTCCCGCCGCTTCTCCTCCAGCCGCTTGTCGAGAACGCCGTCGTCCATGGCATCTTCAAGCGTCCTGAAGGCGGCCGCATCAAGACCGGCCTCATCGAGCACAAGGACTATTTCAAGGTCTACGTCTACGACACCGGCATCGGCATTCCCAAAAGCAAGCTGAAAAAGCTGCTTATCGATCACAAAAGACGCGACCACATCGGTCTCATCAATGTCCACCAGCGCCTGCTCTCCCTCTTCGGAGAAAAGAGCGGCCTCCATATCGTCAGCCGTGAAAACAAAGGCACTCTTGTCTTCACCAACATTCCGAAGATAGAAAGCAGGAGACCCGCTGCCCCCGCCGCCATAGAAAAAGTCGCTGCGACAGGACAGACGATCCGTATCACGAATGCGTGAGCGGGCGGCTGGTGACTGGTGACTGGAATGCCAGCTCATGGCATCGCCAGTATGTATACTCCGCGGCGCTTCCATATTTTTATGCGCCGCACCACCATTTCTCATTTCTCATTTCTCATTCGAGCAAAGTTTTCATTCGCAATCCATGGGCGCCCCGCCCACGGGCTAACCCTGAACCCTGAACCTTGAACCTTGAACCCTGAAACTTAAACCCCAACCCATTTTCCCAAAAGGAGGATCCTATGAAAGAAATCCGTGCTCTTGTCGCCGACGATGAACTGCCGGCCCGCGGCGAGCTGACCTATGAGCTCTCGAACATCCCCGGCGTCAAAGTCATCGGTGAATGCGGAAACGGACGCGAAGTCCTCGCCTTTCTGAAAACACATCCAAATGTCGATATCCTTTTCCTCGATATCGAGATGCCTCTCATGAACGGGCTCGAATGTGCGAAGGAGATCGTCCGCATGGACCTTTCCGTGAAGGTCGTCTTTGCGACAGGCTACTCTCAATTTGCCGTACAGGCCTTCGATCTCGAAGCCTTCGACTACATTCTGAAGCCCTACGACGAAGCCCGCATCGCGCGCACCATCGCCCGACTAGCCGACAGCCTCGCCCTGATGGAAAAGGAACGGGCGCCGGGCGAGATCGTCTCCACCTCACAGAAGATCTCCCTCCAGACGCAGGGCAAGACCATCATGATCTCCCCCGCGCAAGAGATCATCCTGATCTCCAGCGAAAAGTCAGACCGCGCTCTCTTCTATACGACGAGAGGGATCATCGAGTCGAAGATGACGCTCCGCGACATTGAGTCTCTCCTCTCCCCCCTGGGCTTCTTCCGCACGCACAAGGGCTACATCGTAAATCTTTCCATGATCCAGGAGATCCAGAACCAGGACAATGGCACCCTTCTCCTGACGCTCTCCCATTACTCCAAAGAAAAAGTGCCTGTCTCCAGACACTATATCAAAGACTTCAAAAATACACTGCACCTCGTATGAAAAAACGGCTGGCGAAACGTTTTCGTTTCGCCAGCCGTTTTTGGCTTGCTATCCATGCCAAGATCCATAGAGCATCACTCGTCACTGCCCATGACTTCTTCCTTCGTAAAGCGATCCACAATGGTCGCGCAGGCTGCGTCACCGGTGATATTGACCGCTGTACGAAGCATATCAAAAATACGGTCAACACCGAAAAGGATCGGGAGTGCATCGATCGGGATGCCGGCAGAGATCAAGACAGCGACGACAAGGAGCGTCGGCCCCGGTACGCCTGCTTGACCGACTGCGCCCAGTGTGCTCGTCACAATGATCGCAATATACTGTCCAAGCTGTAGCTCCATGCCATACATCTGCGCGACGAAAATGGCCGCCATCGCATAGTACGCTGCGTTGCCGTTCATATTGATGGTCGCACCCAGCGGAAGGGCGAAGGAGGTGGTTCCTTTAGATACATGCAGCTCTCTTTCCGTGACCGCCATATTGAGCGGAAGTGCTGCCATGGAGGATGCCGTAGAGAAAGCCAGTACCTGCACCTTCCACATCGCTTTGAAGAATTCCACATATCCCGTGCATTTCGAGAAGAGAGCCACCGAGCCGCCGATCATCACATAGGTGACAAGAATGAGGACGCAGATATAAAGACCGATGAGATAAATGATCTTCATGAGTACATCATAGCCGAAGCTCCCCGTCGCATCCGCCATCAGGCAGAAGACGCCGATCGGCGCGAGCATCATGACCGCCATCATGATCTTGATGCAGATCTTCGTGCAGTTATCCACGATACGGCTCATGAAGCATTTCTCTTCCTCAGGCAGCATCGCCAGTGCGAAGCCCACAAAGAGAGAGAAGGTGATGATCTGCAGGATATTGCCATCCGTCAGCGCCTTCACCGGATTCGCCGGCACGAAGCCGATGATCGTTTCCCAGAAACCGGGGAGCGCGCCCGCTTTGGAAAGGTCGCCCACCTGCACAGCTGCCCCGCTGATCGCCGCCATGTCGATGCCGCTGCCCGGCTGGAAGAAGACGCTGAATGCAAGTCCCAAGATCACCGCGATCGCCGTCGTCGCGCCGTAATACAGGAATGTCACCAGCCCGACCTTGCCTGCGCCCTTGGATCTCCCCAGCGCCGCCGCCCCGCCGACCAGCGAAAAGAAGACCATCGGCACGACGATCATCTTGATGAGCTGCATGAAAAGGTCGCCGATCGGCGCCAGCATGTGCGCACTCTTCCCCAGAAAGAGTCCGACGACTGCGCCTAGTACGGTGGCTATGACGATCCACGTTCCCAGGTTTTTCAATATACTCTGACCACTTTTTTTCTCGTCCATAATGACCCCCATTGGAACCTTGCGAGGATCCCTTCCACCGGATCGCACGCAATGAAATAGACAGGCGCTTCAAACAGCCTGTCATCTACTTTGGTTATTATACCATTCTTTAATAAGATATACCATCATTGACGGTATACCGATTATGCATGCATTTCGCAAAAACATATGCGCTCAGGGAATAAGCAGCCTGCAAGCAGGAGAAAAAGGGGAATGGCTGGCTATCCACATGGAAAGGCGATGTGAAATAACGATCATCTCATTTTCGCGTTCCATCTGCCGCGG
>JAIJLI010000164.1 GCA_022722495.1 Dialister sp.
GACGAGAATAGCGAGCTATTTAAGGAAGGTTATGACGAAGCTATGTATAAAAATTCTTGTAGAATCTGACTCTGCGATTGAATCAGCGTTTCCCTAATTTCTTTGAGGATAGAAAAGAATGGCAGACAGCAGAGATTACTATGACGTGCTGGGCGTCAATAAAAGCGCCTCAGACGATGAAATAAAGAAAGCATATCGCCGGCTGGCACGCAAGTACCATCCGGATCTGAATAAAGACAATCCAAAAGCCGCGGAAGAAAAATTCAAGGAAGTCAATGAAGCCTACCACGTTCTCTCCGATGCGGACAAGAGAGCGCAGTATGACCAGCTCGGACACGATGCCTTCACGCAGGCTGCCAGCGGCGGCGGTGCGGGTTACGGCGGCTTCGGACAGGGAGGCTTTGGCGGTTTCGGCGGACAGGGAGGCTTTGGCGGCTTCGACATGGGTGATATTTTCGACATGTTCACCGGCGGCGGACGCAGACGGAGCAATGGCCCGGAGCAGGGCGCTGACCTCCGCTATGATATGGAGATCACCCTTCGCGAAGCAGCGACTGGTATCAAGAAGAAATTCACCGTACCGAAGAATGATACCTGTACCCATTGCCACGGCACCGGTGCAGAGCCAGGCTCCTCCATCGAGACCTGCCCCGACTGCCACGGTACCGGACAGCAGCGTGTGGTAAGGAATGGTCCTTTCGGACAGATGGTGAATATCATCACCTGCCAGCACTGTCAGGGCAGCGGCAAGATCATCCGGAATAAATGCTCCGAATGCCGCGGCACTGGCACGATCCGCGTGAAAAAGACCATCGAAGTGAATATCCCGGCCGGTGCTGACACCGGTGTGCGCATGCGCGTCTCCGGCGAGGGTGAGCCAGGCAAGCGCGGTGGTCCGAAGGGGGATCTCTACGTATACATCTACGTGAAAGACGATCCAGACTTTGAGCGTGACGGGGATGATCTCTACAAGAGTGTAGACATCACCTTCCCGGTCGCCGCTCTTGGCAGCACCATCAAGGTCAAGACCCTTGACAAAGAGGTCGAGCTCAAGATCCCCGCCGGTACGCAGAGCGGTACCCGCTTCCGCATCATCGGTGAAGGCATGCCGCACCTCCAGTCCAGCCGGAAGGGCAATCTGTACGTGGAAGTCAAAGTCACCGTACCAAAGCGCCTGAAGGAAGAGCAGAAGGAAGCCCTCCTGAACTACGCCCACCTCATGGGAGAGGACTGCGCGCAGTACAAAGGAAAGAGCTCTTGGCTTGATAAGATCATCGATAAGTTTAAGTAAGACATTTGAAACCGCTTCGCGGATGGATTCCATTCGCAAAGCGGTTTTTTTATGGAATGAACGTGTTTCTATTGTCCCTTTTTGCATATGACGCCCATGGCAGCTGCTGCCTTCCATTTTCTCTGCGCATGAAATTTTTGCACCATCGCGCCTCGCATGATACAATAGAATGTGAATTTTTATGGTTATTTTATGAGCGGCAAGCTCATTGATTCCTTATGAAAGAGGTTTCAAGCGGGGCTGCAGGTTGAGGGTGCAATGGCGCTGCGGCGTGGGATCATGATGAAGCGCCGTGAAGGTTGTTATCTCATCGTGCATTCTGCACTTCAAGAGCAACGAGCCCTGTTGAATCCGTGAGGCTATGCAGCTTGTGACAGGCGTTGCTGTATACTTTCAAGGAGCGAGTGATGACGGATTTCCTACCTCATGTCTATGGACAGGAAAAAGTGAAGAAGGAATGGAAGCGGCTTCTCGAGGAGAGGCGGCTTCCGCATACGATGGTCCTGTATGGCGATGAGGGTCTCGGAAAGACGACAGCTGCTTTTGACCTTGCAGGCGTGCTGACGGGGAAGTCGGAAAAGCTCTGGGAGGAGATCCATCTCTGGGAGCGGGAGTCTTCCGGCAAGGAGCCGGTTGTGACCTTTGCGGATCATCAGGTCTGGTATCTTCGTCCGATGGGAATGGAGCTCAAGATCGAGCAGTTCCGCCTGTTTTTGGACGCGATGGCAACATTCGATGAGACGGTGCATGTGTGCATCATCGATGAAGCGCAGACGATGATGGATCCGGTGGCAAATTCGCTCCTGAAGACCTTAGAGGAGCCGGAGGGAAATATCCATTTCATCCTTATTACGCATGATCTTCATGCGTTGCTTCCGACCATCATTTCCCGTGGTGAGCGGTTTGCCTTCCTGCCTCTGTCGGAGGGAGACTATCTCTCGCTCATGGCGTCGGATCCGAAGAAGTATCACTTCCCGAAGGGAATGGATGCGAAGGTGCTCTTCCAGCTTTCAGAAGGAAATCCGGGGATCACGCTGGAGGTCTGTGATGAAAAGGGAGAGGCAGAGCCGCAGTCGGCGATGGATTTCTGGAATATCCTGACGCATGATGCGATGCCTTTTGCGACACTCTCCGCTATGGAGCTGGGGGAGAGAAAGGATTTCCTGCGGCGGCTTCGCTGGATCCGCCTGGTGGGGCGCGATATCATGGTGATCGCAGAGACAGGGGATGCTTCTCTTTCCCGCTGCGGGTCGGTCGCGGGACGCGAGGCTTCTCTCGCTGCTTTCTGGGACCGCGGTCGGGGAGAGAAAGCGATGGGTGTGCTGCAAACGGCAGAAACGGCAGTTTCTCGATATATCAATAGTAAAAATGTATGGGATTATATTCTCATCAGTTTGGAACATATACAGAAAGGCAGCCAGAAATGGAGCAGATCGTAGGTGTCCGGTTCAAGCCGGCAGGGAAAATATATTATTTCGATGGCAATGACCTGGAGCTTCACTTGGATGACGGGGTCATCGTGGAGACGTCGCGCGGGCTGGAGTATGGCTATGTAGTGACGATGCCGACTGAGGCGGAGAAGGATGAGGAGAATCCGATGAAGCCGGTCATCCGCAGGGCGACGATCAAGGATATGGCGCAGCTGGAGCGGAATAAGGCGAGGGAGAAATCGGCTTTCGATATCTGTCTTCAGAAAATCGAGAAGTTCAAGGTGCCGATGAAGCTCTTGCGGGCAGAGTATACATTTGATAGAAATAAGATCGTTTTCTTCTTCACCTCAGATGGGCGTGTCGATTTCAGGGAACTGGTGAAGGAGCTGGCTGCGGTCTTCCATACGCGCATCGAGCTTCGTCAGGTGGGCGTGCGTGATGAGGCGAAGCAGGTCTCGGGGATCGGCTCGTGCGGACGGCCGCTGTGCTGCGCGACGTTCCTTGGAGATTTCGCTCCGGTGTCGATCAAGATGGCAAAGAATCAGGGATTGTCGCTGAATCCGACGAAGATTTCCGGGGTCTGCGGGCGTCTTATGTGCTGCCTGCGCTATGAAAATGACCAGTACACGGGGGATAACATCCGCAGGAAGAAGTGCTGCGCGATGCAGCAGAAGGGAAAGCAGTTCCGCGTCGGCATGAAGGTCATCACGGATGAAGGCATGGGACAGGTGCTGTATGTGAATTCACAGAAGCATACGGTCAAGGTGCAGCTCGATGGACAGAAGACGAAGACGCTTTCCTGGGATGTGGTAGAGCAGGTGGAAAATGACTGAGTGGACACTGAAGGATGGCGAGCGGCTCGATGATCTGGTACGGGATGGCATGCGTCTCATCCAGCGTCCGGATCAGTTCTGCTTCTCGGTGGACTCCGTACTGCTCGCGCACTACGTGAAGCCGAAGGCGAAGGATCGGATCGCAGACCTCGGGACGGGGACAGGTGTCATCTCTCTCCTCGTCTCGGCTTTGGGCGGAAGGGATATCACGGCCTTTGAGGTGAATCCCGTCATGGCAGATCTCGCGCGCCGCAATATAGCGGGGAATGGGGAAGAGGACCGGATCCATGTGGTCGAGTGTGATTACCGGAAGGTGAATGAAAGGTTTCCTTCCGGCTCTTTTTCGTTGGTGCTGGCGAATCCACCCTATCGCGAAATGGGGACGGGGAAGATGAGCATGCTAGAGGGGGTCGCCAGTGCGAGCTATGAGATGAATGCATCGCTCACAGACGTTTTCAAGACAGCGCAGTATCTTTTGAAATACGGCGGCCGTCTCGCGATGGTGCATCGTGCCGATCGCACGGCTGATCTCATAGCCATCGGACGGTCGTATCGCATGGAGCCGAAGCGAATGCGTTTCATTTACGCCAGAAAAGGCCATACCGCGGTGCGAGTCCTCATCGAGTGGAAGTATGGAGGAAATCCGGAGCTTACGGTAGAGCCGCCGCTCCTTCTGCATAACCGAGACGGATCGTATACGGATGAAGTGCTGGAGATATATGGGAAATGAATGAGGGCTAAGTTTGAAAGCAGAAAGAACGATCTACCCTTTATGCGAATCTTCAAAGGGTAAGCGGGTTCTGAAGGTTCAAAAGGTTCATAGGTTTCTCATCTTTTGCGAATAACGTATATTTTAAAACTTCGCGGTGCTTTCATATGATGATGCGCCGCACCAACCCCACTGAACCCATAGCACCCGTCTCCCTCTTTCATCCGTAATCAAAGGGCGCCCCGTCCCACGGGCTAACCCTGAACCTTGAACTTCCCCATTTCTACTGAAAGGAGCCATTCCATGAGTGAAATCAATCCCGGCACCCTGTACCTGGTGCCGACACCGATCGGAAATCTGGAGGATATCACCGAAAGAGCGGTGGAGACCCTGAAACAGGCGGACATCATCGCGGCGGAGGATACCCGTCATACCCGGATCCTGCTGGATCATCTGGGCATTACGGGTCATGTCGTATCCTACCATGAACATAATAAAAAAGAAGCAGGGCCGAAGCTCATCGAAAAGCTGCTCGATGGACAGTCGGTCGCACAGGTGAGTGATGCCGGGATGCCGGTCATCTCTGACCCCGGGGCAGATCTGGTGCGTCTGGCACTTGCAGAAGATATCCCCATTGTGCCGCTCCCGGGGCCGAATGCCGCACTGACAGCACTTGTGGCATCGGGCCTTGATGCCAGACAGTTTGCTTTCATCGGATTTCTGCCGAAGATCACCGCGAAGCAGAAGAAGCTTCTGATGGATATGAGCCGTGTGCCTGTGACGCTCATTTTCTACGAAGCGCCGCATCGCTTGAAGGAAACGCTGGATACGCTCATCAAATATCTCGGAGACAGACAGGCCGTGACGGCAAGAGAGCTCACGAAGAAATTCGAGACCTTCCGGCGGGGGACGCTGAAGGAGCTCCGCGCCGAGCTGGATGAAAATGACCCTAGAGGTGAATATGTCATCCTCGTCGAGGGCTGGAATGAGGATATGGCAGAAGGGGAAGAGGAAGAAGCTTCCTGGGAGGCAGAAGCACTGGAGCTGGCAAAGACACTTCCGCAGAAAGAAGCAGCGAGAAAGATCGCGGCAAAGTTTCATATGGGACGGCGAGACGTGTATCAGTACTTGCTCAAAAATGGGGACTAGTGACTGGTAGCTAGTAGCTAGTGGCTAGGGATTAGGAGTCTCAAGTGACTGGTGACTTGAATACCACATTCGGGCATCGCC
>JAIJLI010000165.1 GCA_022722495.1 Dialister sp.
GTCCCACCACGGACTCGGTGGTGATCATTTTCTTGAAATCCTCAAAGATCTGCTTTCTAACTTCATCATCCATGGTTCTTTTCCTCTTTTCTGAAATGCCAGAACTCTCTGGCGGGTCTCGACAGGAGAAGCTTGCCGGCTATATAGATCATAGTCAAAGGAATGATCCGCCCCTTTGCCTCCCCCGACAGGGTATTCACGGGCTGTAGATAATTCCATCGGATCTCTTTTGTCTCTTGGGCAAGGAACGCCATCGCCATACCGCAGGCAATGCCCGTCGTCATGGGATCGCCTGTCCCAAAGTCTCCCCGAATGCGGCATCTGCGTGGAAAGCTGTGCGACAGGAGCTTTCCTGCCGCATGGAGGACACGCTCCGCGAGCCCATTTCCCATGGCGAAACGGATCTCTCGCCAAAGGGAGGCCCCCTTCTTCTCCTCTGCCACACTCTCTGCTTGCCCCTCGTCAGCATCCGGCAGCCTCTCATGTACTTCTGCCTTCTCTTCTGCCTGTGCGAGCGCTTCTTCCATCCAGTCCATTTCAAGCTCTTCTGTCATTTCCACTTGAGGTGAGGGCTCTTCCCCGGCAGGCGGAAGCTCGATCTCCTTCCTCCAAAGGCACAAAAGCACGGAGACCGACAGGGTGAGCCTCCAGCGCACGAGCGTCACGGTATAACGGATGGGGATCAGGAGAAGTATAAGAACAGCGGCGAGGAGAAAGGCAAGCATGCCTATGATCATAGGCCGTAGAGGCGCGCCAGGCTCTGGGCTGCCTCCTTCACCTCCCGCACCAGGTACGACGGAGAGAGCACCTTGACGAGCGGCGCCTTCTTCAGAGCCCAGGCTTTCATGGCGGCTTGGGGGAGCGTCACTTCCATGGTCACCTTATCCGGACTCGCAGAGATGAGGCGGGCCCTCTTGCCGAAATCCGTCTGAATGTCTGTCAGAAGGCGCACATCTGCCTCGAAGGTGATCTCTACGGGATTTCCTGTATAAATATCCCGATCTGCCACCAGAAGCTCATCGAGCTTCGCAGAGGCATCGGCGCCTGCGAGGCTTTTCTGTCCCCGCGCCGGCGCAGAAAGGAGCATGATGTCCGCCATACGGTCTACGAAAAAATAGGAAATATCCTCCCGTCCTTCCACATTGCAGAGAAGACAGTACCGATCATCCGATGCGATCACCTGAAAAGGATGTACGATATAGCAGCGCGCCTCTCCTGACGGGCTCACACCGTGATGCCGTTTGCCATCCACTTCATAGTGGTCATAGTAAAAGGAAATCTGCCTCTTTTCGCAAAGTGCCTGCGAGAGCAGGACGAGCGTCTCCCTCACGTCCGGGAGATTCTGCGGAAGCGGCAGATTCCGTATGCCTTCCTTCCCATCCTCAAAAGAACGGCACTGCAGCCGCTTTAGCTTCTCTGCGAGCTGGCGGATCCGTCCCGCCGGAAGATGCGAGAAATAGAGGAGATCGATCACCGTCTTCAGATCCTGTGGCGAGAGCACATGATCCCAGTACCAGTCAAGCGAAAGCGGCGCTTCCTTCCCGTTCACCATGCGCGGCACCTCGCGGCACATCACAGGCAGCCCCGCCTCCTTCAGGCGGAGCAGATTTCTGGATATAGACTTGCGGCTCACGACCATCCCATACTTGCTCTCCATAAGACGAAGAATGTCCTGCTGAGACAAAGGGTGATCCTTGTCCGACTCGCGCAAAAGGACCTGCACGATGCGGATGATAGAGAGCTTGCTGCCCGTCTCACTGCTTGCCATAGGATCACCTCCTTAGGAAAATGAGGGATGCGGATACGAAAAAGCTGCCGGTGACACATCCCCGCTCACTTTCTCGAGAATACCCAGTCACTCACCGCCGAGCCGAAATTCGCGAGCTGAGCGAGGGCTGCCGGGAAAGGCGCGGCGTGGATCAGCCGATGCACGAGCCCCGCGATGGCGACGCCGCCCAAAAGGTCCGTCGGATAATGCACACCGGCGAAAATACGGGAAAATGCAAGAAGCCCGGCAAAGGCCGCCATCAGCTGCGCCCCCGGCATGTGCATGCGGAGAAGCTCCATGACGACGACGGCCCCATTCATCGTGTGATTGCTGGGAAATGATGCATTGGCCTTATGCCCGGTGAAATTCCAGATGCGCCAGTCGCATACAAAAGGCCTTCTCCGTCTCCACACCCTGCCGATGGCAAAGGAAAGGAGAGATGCGACCACGACCCCCGCGAAGGACAGCACGCAGCAGAGCCTGCGCGCCTTCCGTCCTTCCCCGGGTGCAAACCAGAGGAGAAGTCCGTAGATCACAAAAGCCCAGTGTCCGTAGCGTGTGACAAGGTCCATGAACAGACTCGCCTTGCGCGAGACGGATGTGGCTTCATTCACCTTTCTTACGATATAGAGATCCGGATTCATCAGCTTCCTCCTTTGCTGCTTGTTGCTTCTCATTTTAGCATAAGGAGGGGGATTTGACAAAAGCGGGGACGCGGAGAGGACAAGTAAAAAAGAGCCGCGCGGCCCTTTTTATACGTTCTTCTTTTTTTCTTCCGCTTCCTTCTTCTTTTTCTCTACCGTTTCCAGATAGCCGCTCCGCCGAAGCACCATAGACAAAATGGCAACCAGCGAGCCTAGAAGGATGAAAGTATTCATCGTCGTGAATCCCTCGCCCCAGCCGATACGAAAGATCGCATAAGCAAGCACGACAAAAAGCAGTGAATCTTGAAATTTACCAAACATCGCGTTCCCTCCCATCTTTTCTCCTACAATAACGGAAAGCAGTGTCCTCGTCAAGTAAAAACTTCTCATGTGCATGGAAGAGAGATGGGGGCTAGTGACTGGTGACTGGTGACTAGTGACTTGAAAGGTGCTTTCGAGCATCGCCCCATCCATACTCTGCGGCGCTTCTATATTTTTATGCGCCGCCCCCCCGCTGAACCCTCTGAACCGGTAGAACCCGCTCCCCGTCTTTCGCAAACAATCAAGGGGGCAGGCAGCACGCCCACGGTCTAACCCAAAAAGCAGTCCCTCGCGGGACTGCTTTTCATCAGCATGTATGGCATTCGTCATAGAGCCCTTCCTTTTTCAAGAGCTCGATGACCGTCTCACCGATATGCGCTACCGTTTCTGCGACAGGGATCCCCACCGCATTCAGCGCAGCGATCTTTTCTACCGCAGTCCCCTTGCCGCCGGAAATGATGGCGCCGGCATGACCCATGCGCTTTCCTGGAGGTGCCATGCGGCCGGCGATGAAGGCAGCGACAGGCTTCTTCATATTGTCATGGATCCATTTCGCAGCCTGTTCCTCCGCCGTACCACCGATCTCGCCGATCATGAGGACCGCCTTGGTATCCGGGTCGTCATTGAAAAGCTTCAGTGCATCGATGAAGTCCGTGCCTTTGATCGGGTCGCCGCCGATGCCGATCGCACTCGTCTGTCCGATGCCTGCATGGGTCAGCTGGAAGGTCGCTTCGTAAGTCAGCGTGCCGGAGCGGGAAACCACGCCCACGTGGCCTTTTTTATAGATCTGCCCAGGGATGATGCCGATATTCGCTTCATCGACAGAAATGAGACCCGGGCAGTTCGGTCCGATGAGGCGGGTCTTTTTGCCCACCATGTAGCGGTGCACCTTGACCATATCTTCGACCGGGATATGTTCCGTAATGCAGACAACGAGCTCCAAGCCCGCTTCGACGGCTTCAAGGATGGCATCGGCTGCAAAGGCAGCCGGTACGAAAATGACCGAGGTCGTGGCTTTGGTGACAGCGACGGCATCTCTCACGGTATTGAAGACCGGTACGCCGCAGCAGACTTCACCGGCTCTTCCCGGTGCCGTGCCGCCTACGATATTTGTGCCATACTTCTGCATCTGTTCGGTATGGAAACGGGCTGCCTTGCCCGTGATGCCCTGCACAATGACTTTGGTATCTTTATGAATTAAAACGCTCATGGGTACATCCTCCTGAGGTTAAATGAGAGGTTAAATGATAAGTATTTGTTCGTAGTCAAACGTAGCAGACCGAACCGTATTACAAGGGTTAGCCCATGGGGCGTGCTGCCCCTTGATTGCGTGCGAAAGCCTCGCTTGAATGAAAAATTAGAAATGAGAAATGTGAAATGGCGGTGCGGCGCATAAAAATACAGAAGCGCCGCGGAGGTTTGAAACTAGCGGTTTTCTCGTATCGCAAACCTAATCCCTAGCCACCAATCCCTAGTCACCAGTCACTAACCACTCATCCCTGTTTTCAAACTTCAGGTTGATAGGTTGTGGTAGCGGCGCACAATTCATAAAGCGCCGCCGCTTCTCTCAACGTCTGAAACCTTGAACCCGCCAACCTGAACCCGTCAACCTTTATTTTTACTTCTTCTCTCTCGTTTCTTTTGCGAGACGAATGGCGAGTTTCGCACCTTCATCCATGGAAGAAGCCGGATACAGATTCTTGATATCCGCTTTGGCCAGGATCTCGCGTCCGCGCTCTACATTGCGTCCCTCGAGACGAACCACGACAGGGATCGGGAATTCCTCTTTGCCGCCGGAAAGAAGCGCAGCCGCTTCGACAATGCCCGTCGCGATGACATCGCACTTATTGATGCCGCCGAAAATATTGATCAGAATGCCGTCGACCTGATCGTCTTCAAGCATGATCTTGAAGGCTGCCACGATCTTTTCCGGCGTAGAGTCACCGCCGACATCGAGGAAGTTGGCCGGTTCACCACCGTTTTCCTTGATGATATCGACAGTCGCCATTGCAAGACCTGCCCCGTTGACCATGCAGGCTACGTCGCCGCCGAGATTGACATAGTTCAATCCCTCCGCTGCGGCTTCTCTTTCCTTCTGGTCCTCTTCCGTGATGTCGCGCAGTGCTACGATCTCCGGATGACGGGAAAGCGTGCTGTCATCGAAGTTCAGCTTCGCATCGAGCGCCATGACGTCGCCTTCTTCGGTGACGACCAGCGGATTGACTTCCGCCAGTGAGCAGTCCTTATCCACAAAGACATTGTAGAGATACTTCATGAAGGTCGCTGCTTTTCTGATGGTCGACTTGTCGAAATGAAGCGCATACGCCATGCGCTGTGCCTGGAAATCGGCCAGACCGATGACCGGGTCGATGTACTCTTTGATGATCTTTTCCGGATTTTCTGCTGCCACGTCCTCAATGGACATGCCGCCGGACTCCGAACCCATCATGACGACGCATTCCGCCTGACGATCCACGACAAAGGAGAGATAGTACTCTTTCTTGATATGGCAGCCGGCTTCGATCAGAAGACGATTCACCGTCTTGCCCTGCGGGCCGGTCTGGCGGGTGACGAGTACCTTGCCAAGAAGCTCCTTCGCATATTTTCTGACTTCATCCAGAGAACGGGCGAGCTTGACACCGCCCGCCTCCCCGCGGCCGCCTGCATGGATCTGTGCCTTTACGACCACGACCGGCGTATCGAGACGCTTCGCATTTTCCAGCGCATCTTCGACTGTGAATGCCGG
>JAIJLI010000166.1 GCA_022722495.1 Dialister sp.
CTGCCGAAGGAGTAACACTATCAGGCGTTCAGTAAGAACACGAAACTGTGTACGGACACGACTCTGGAGAAGCTCGCTGAAAAGATGCGAGGGCCGAAGGTGTTAAAGGATTTCACCCGTAGAAATCCTGAATCTCTCAGGCAAAAGGACAGGGCTGGCACTTGGGTAACTCCCTTGTTTTCATGAACCATGAAATCGCCAGCTTCAGTCTTCTTCGAACATAAGACTGAGTGCGGCGATTTTTTGTTTCTTATCATAATAAGAACAGTTACGGGAACAAGGGGGATTTTACAATGGATATGGTGCAAATCAATCAACTTGTCGGTGAGCTTGATAGCTTCGTATGGGGGCCTGTCATGCTGTGTCTTCTGGTCGGTACGGGTGTCTACATGACACTGAAGCTGCGTTTCCTGACATGGAGAAATCTGCCATACGCATTAAAAACGATTTTTTCGAAGAAGTCTCGCACGACCCAGGTCGGGAGCGGTGACGTCTCTCCTTTCTCTGCGCTGATGACGGCACTTGCTGCGACCATCGGTACAGGTAATATCGTCGGTGTCGCGACGGCGATGTTCGCCGGCGGCCCGGGCGCTCTGGTCTGGATGTGGATCTCCGCATGCTTCGGCCTTACGACCAAGTTCTCTGAATGTATGCTCGGCTTCAAGTTCCGTGAAGTGAATGCCAAGGGTGAAATGAAGGGCGGCCCGATGTTCACCATGAAGAACGGCTTCAAGAACAAAAAAGCCGGCCTCTTCCTGGGTACTGCTTTCGCTCTCTTCGCTGTCCTTGCTTCCTTCGGTATCGGCAACATGACGCAGGCGAATTCGATCTCCACCGCGATCAACACCACCTTCGGCGTATCGAATGAGATCGTGGGCGCAGTCCTGACTGTCATGACCCTCGCTGTCATCGTCGGCGGTATCTCTTCGATCTCCAAGGTCTCTTCCGTCGTCGTTCCCGGCATGGCTGTCTTCTACATCCTGGCTGGCCTTTCCTGCATCATTCTTAACATCGAAAACATTCCGCATGGTCTCTACCTCATCGTGATGATGGCTTTCGATCCTACGGCTGTCGAAGGCGGCGTCGTTGGTACCATCACTGTTTCCGTCATGAATGCGATGCGTTATGGCGTAGCGCGCGGCTGCTTCTCCAATGAAGCCGGCCTTGGCTCGGCAGCGATTTCCGCTGCAGCCTCCACCACGGATCATCCGGCAAGACAGGGCTACATCTCCATGACCGGTACCTTCATCGATACCATCGTAGTCTGCTCCATCACCGGTCTTACCATCGCATCCTCCGGCGTGCTCGGCATGGTCGGTGCGGATGGCAAGCCGCTCACCGGCGTAGCACTCACCATGGCAGCATTCTCTTCCAATATCGGCGTCATTGGTTCTTACATCGTTTCCATCGGTATCATCCTCTTTGCTTACTCCACCATCCTCGGTTGGGAATACAATGGTGAAAAGGCTTGGGAATATCTCTTCGGTACCCATAAGTACAACATCATTTACCGCGTTGTCTTCTCTCTGGTGGTTTACGTCGGTGCGACCCAGACCCTCGATCTAGTTTGGAACCTCTCCGATATCGCGAATGCCCTCATGGCGATCCCGAACCTGATCTCCATCCTCGTCCTGGCTCCGGTCATCAAAGAAGAAGTCTTCTCCTTCCAGGCTGTGATCGAAAAGGAAAAGGCAGCGGCTCGCAAGGAAGCTCTTGCAGAAGCAGAAGAAGCACAGAAGATCTGATGCTTATATATAAGGTATAAAATAAATATAGTGAAATCCCTTAGGAATGAGCGAGCAGCTGCTGTGAGGCGGCTGCTCCTTTTTGATGGAGTCCTTTCCAAGGAGCGGATCAGGGGTTGCAGGAAGAGGATGAGGGGCCTTGGATAAAAGAAAGCGTGAGATCTCTAGCGGCTTCTCGGTGCTTCTTTTGCGAGGGGGATGGAGGCATGCCGGTCCCGGTCACTCCCCCTGAGGCGAGATAAGCGTACACACCAACTGTTGCGAGCGTATACATCAATAAATAAATGATTATAAAAAATGAAAAATATAGAAAAATCGCAAAAATTATATAATGTAAAACATAAGAGAGTAAAATCATATAATTTATTAAACATCGGATTGCAAATTACATGAAAATGTATAGATGATTTCACAAATCTATTGGTCATTCAGCATGAGTTCGCCTATAATGTAGTCATTGATTTTAATAGGTCAGGGCAATGGCGTCCATGGGGCAGCCGCTCTGGTGCAGGAGGGAAGAAATGAATCTGTCTATTCAAATTTTCCTGTCATTGGTCTTATCCGTGGTGGTAGGACTGATGCTGGGAGAGGGTGCGGCGGCTCCGGTCAAGATGTGGATCGCGCCGATCGGCACCATGTTTATCAATCTCATCAAAATGATGATCGTTCCGGTGGTCTTCTGTTCTCTCATCGTGGGCATGACATCCATGGGGGATATGAAGAAGCTGGGACGCATCGGGGTGAAGACACTCGTCATTTACATGGTGACGACAGCGATCGCGATCGTGATCGGCTTTGCCGTCGCTATGGCGATCGAGCCGGGCATCGGTATGGCTCTGCCGACGGCAGAAGCACCAAAGGTGAAGGAAGCGCCGTCGATCATGCAGGTCTTTGTCGCAATGATCCCGTCGAATCCGATCGCTTCCATGGCGAAGGCGGACATCCTTCCGATCATTATCTTTGCGCTCTTCACCGGGGCCGGTATCATTTCCGTCGGCGGAAAGCGTGCGGAGATCCTGATCTCCTTCTTCGATGCGATGGCTGAGGTATGCTACAAGATCATCGCCATGATCATGCGTCTTGCACCGATCGGCGTCTTCTGCCTGTTGCTTCCGGTCGTCGTCATGAATGGCCCGAAAGTGCTGCTTCCGCTCTTATCAGTCATCCTCTGTATGGCGATTGGCTGCTGCATCCATGCTGTCGGCGTATACTCGATGCTTGCCGGTGTCTCTGCACACATGAGCCCGCTCACATTCTTCCGCGGCATGTCGGAAGCTATGGCGATCGGCTTCACCACCTGCTCTTCTGCCGGTACGCTTCCTGTCAATATGAGAAATGTCCAGACGAAGCTGGGGGTCAAGAGAGATATCGCTTCTTTCGTCCTTCCGCTGGGCGCGACCATCAATATGGACGGGACGGCTCTTTACATGGGCGTTTGTTCCATTTTCATCGCGAATGTCTTCGGTATCCCGCTGACCTTTGATCAGATGTTGATGATCGTCCTGACCGGGACACTGGCTTCCATCGGTACCGCAGGCGTACCGGGCGCCGGCCTCATCATGCTGGCGATGGTCCTGCAGTCTGTCGGTCTGCCGCTCGAAGGGCTGGCACTGGTAGCCGGCATCGATCGTGTGCTCGACATGTTCCGTACCTGCCTCAATATCACTGGCGACGCAGCGGTCGCTGTGGCTGTCAATGCGACAGAGAAGGATGCGGAAATGGAATAAGCCGCCAAATGCGGAATGGTGCATCTCATCCGCAGATTTTACGATCAAACGCTTCATATTTCCAAATAACAAGCATAACAACTCTATACTGACTTGGATGATCCATGGGGAAAAAGACCGAGGGCAATGCCCGAGGCTGCCGAAGGAGTAACACTATCAGGCGTTCAGTGAACACGAAACTCCATGAGGACAGATCTCTGGAGATCTCTTCAATGAGAGCCGAAGGGGCATAGGCGGAAACGCTGTAATCTCTCAGGCCAAAGGACAGAGCCGATTTCATGAGGAAAGCTCATGAAGCCGGTTCTGTTTTTATTTTATACAGGACCGGCTTTTTTAGGTTCACAGGCGACCCTTGGGGCGCTCACTCTTTTCAGAGAAAGGGAAAATAGGAGGAAACATGATGACAGATATTTTGAACCAGATCGACGGGCTCGTGTGGGGACCATGGCTTCTGGTGCTTCTTGTTGGCACCGGGGTACTTTTGACCTGCCGGCTCTCGCTCCTGCAGGTACTGAAACTGCCGCGCGCACTGAAGCTGATCTTCTTTGCGAGAAACAAGGGCGATGGCGATATCGACAGCTTCAAGGCGCTCTGCACGGCACTCGCTGCGACGGTCGGTACGGGAAACATCGTCGGCGTAGCGACGGCGATCAAGCTCGGTGGCCCGGGCGCGCTCTTCTGGATGTGGCTTGCCGCTTTCTTCGGCATGGCGACCAAGTATGCGGAAGGGTGCCTCGCGGTCAAGTACAGAGGAGTGGATGACCAGGGCAATATTGCCGGCGGCCCGATGTACTATATCGAAATGGGTCTTGGCAAGAAATGGAAGCCTCTCGCTGTCGCTTTCGCCATTTTCGGCATCATGACGGCCATGCTTGGCAGTGGTACGACCACGCAGATGAATGCGATCACGGCTTCCGTGCAGGCAGGGTTCGGGGTCTCCACCTACATCACCTGTGCCGTCATCACGGTCCTTGTCGCGATCATCACCTTTGGCGGCTTGAAATCGATCTCCAAGACAGCCTCCAAGATCGTTCCGGCGATGGCAGTCGTTTATTTCATCGTCACTGTGATCTTCCTCGGTCTCAATGCGGGTGAACTGCCGCATGCGATCGCTCTCGTCATCGACGGAGCCTTCAATGGTACCGCAGCGGCCGGCGGCTTCGCAGGCGCCGGCGTCATGCTCGTCCTTCGAAGCGGTATCGCCCGCGGCCTGTACTCGAATGAGTCCGGTCTCGGCTCTGCGCCGATCGTAGCGGCGGCAGCAAAGACCAAGTGGCCGGCCGAGCAGGGACTGATCTCTATGACAGGCACCTTCATCGATACCATCATCATCTGCACCATGACCGGCCTCACCATCATCGTGTCCGGCCAGTGGCTGGGAGAGCTCAATGGCGCCGAGCTCACGCAGGCGGCTTTTGCGACGACCTATGGCGCTCTCGCTCCCTTCCTTCTGACGATCTCCTTAACGCTCTTTGCTTTCACCACCATCATTGGCTGGAACTACTATGGGGAACGCTGCTGGGAATACCTCTTCGGCACGAAGACCATCCCTGTGTATCGCGTGTGCTACATCGTCGTGCTGGCTTCCGCAGTCTTCTTGAAGCTGGAAGCCATCTGGGCGCTGGCCGATATCGTAAACGGCCTCATGGCCATTCCAAACCTCATCGCCCTTCTCGGGCTTTCGGGCGTCATCGTTTCTGAGACGAAGAAATACTTCGGACATCTTGAAATCCGCGATGCCAGACTCGCGGCGTATAAGGAACGCCGCATCGGGAAAAAGGCAGAAGTATAATGGGGAAAAGATCCCGTCGGAGTCACTCCGGCGGGATCTTTGTATTGAGGGGAAGGGTTCAGGGTTCAGGGCTAGCCTGTGGGCGTGCGGCCCCTTGACTGGGAATGAAAGCTTTGCTTGAATGAGAAATTAGAAATGAGAAATGCGAAATGGCGGTGCGGCGCATCAGAATATAGAAGC
>JAIJLI010000167.1 GCA_022722495.1 Dialister sp.
TTCACGGACGTTGATGATAAGATCATCAATAAAGCCAATGCGGAAGGCAGCGACTGGAAAACGATTTCCGATCGTTACATTGATGCGTACTTTGAAGTCATGGATAAGCTCCATGTCCGTCGTGCCGATATGTATCCGAGAGTGTCCGATCACATGAAGGACATCATCGATATGGTGAAGACACTGATCGAGAAGGGGCATGCCTATGTCCTTGGCGGCGATGTTTACTATGACATTTCTACATTCAAAGACTACGGCAAGCTTTCCGGACGCAAGATCGAAGATATGCTGGCCGGCGCCCGCATCGAAGTCAATGATGAAAAGAGAAATCCGGGAGACTTTGCACTTTGGAAAGCGGCAAAGCCCGGCGAACCATTCTGGGAAAGCCCGTGGGGCAAGGGACGCCCGGGCTGGCACATCGAATGCTCGGCCATGTCCACCCACTATCTGGGCAATACACTCGACTTCCATGGCGGCGGCAGCGATCTGATCTTCCCGCATCATGAAAATGAAATCGCACAGTCCGAAGGCTGCACCGGCTGCCACTTCGTAGACTACTGGCTGCATAATGGATTCATCACCATCAATTCAGAAAAGATGAGCAAATCGCTTAATAATTTCTTCCTTGTCAAGGATGTGCTGGAAAAATACTCCGGCGATGCGCTCCGCTATTTCCTGCTTTCCACCCATTACAGAAGCCCGCTCGACTTCGCTGATGACCGTCTGGAAGAAGCAGAAAAGAATATGGAAAAACTGAAAGACGTCATTGCTCGCGTGAAAGAGCTCTCTTCTGCTGAGGGGAGTGCAGTCACGGAAGCCTCCAAAGTACTTGCCGATGCTTCTGATCATGCGATGGCAGTCTTCCATGAAGCGATGGACGACGACTTTAATACCGGCCTTGCCACAGGTGCCATGTTTGAGATCGCCAAAGCGATCAATGTATACTACAATGAAGTCCATGGCGGTATCGCATTCGACAAGGCGGCTTTTGAAAAGGCAGGCAAGACCTTCAAGACCATTTTAGACATCCTCGGCATTCTTGAAAAGGAATGGAAGAAGCAGGAGGCCTATGATGACAAGGACTACAACGACCTTATGGATGTGATCCTTGCGGTCCGCCAGTCTGCCCGCAAAGCAAAGCAGTATCAGCTGGCTGATGAGATTCGTGATAAGCTGGGGGACATCGGTATCGTGATCGAAGATACCCCGACAGGAGCAAGGTGGAAGAAACGTGGAGTTTAAGAGAGTTTTATTTCTGAAAAAACAGATGGTGCAAAAGATGGGAAAGCAGGCTGCGCCCCTCACGGAGCAGGATGCTTTCTCTATGGATGCACTGACGCTCGCCTATATGGGAGATGTCGTCTGGTCCCTCTTCATCCGGGATACACTCATTCATACCAGTATCTACCAGGTGCAGATCCTTTCGACACTGACTTCGGAAATTGTATCGGCACGCTGGCAGAGCCGTATCCTTTTTGAGATTCGCGAAGTTTTGAATGACAGAGAGCTCAAGGTATGCAAGCGAGGAAGAAATACATCGAGTACGGTACCGAAGAGTGCAACTGTCGAAGAGTACCGTGAAGCCACTGCTTTTGAAGCTCTTCTTGGCTATCTGAAGCTTGCGGGAGAGGAGGAACGCCTGCGGTTCATCCTCCAAAAAAGCTTGAAGTATGTGGCAGGAGAATTCCAACATGCAGACTAAAAAGCAAAGCAATAAAAAACAGAGGGGGGAAAAACCGGCGGAAGGCCGGTTTCCTTCTGACAGGCACAGGGAGAAAAGACCGCCGAAGCGGAGAAGCAGTGATGGGGTTCGTCCCGTGAAGGATGACTCGCTCATGACCTTCGGCAGAAACAGCGTCACTGAATTCCTGCGGGCTGATCGGGTGCGCAGTGTCTTCATCAAGGAAGGCCGGAAAGATGAAAGGCTCGCCCGGATCGCAGAAGAAGCTATAAGCAAAGGACTTCCTGTGATTGAGATCGCAGAAGATAAGCTGGATGCCATGGCTGGCGGTGTCGTGCATCAGGGAGCAGCCGCTCTCCTCAAACCGTATGAATATGCAGAACTTGGCAAAGTGCTTTCGGACTGGGAGGGAAAAGATCCCATCCTCATCCTGCTGGACGGATTGGAGGATGTGAGAAATCTGGGCGCCATTGTCCGCACGGCAGAGTGCGCGGGAGCGGCGGCTGTCCTCCTTCCGAAGCACAAGAGCCCGCCCGTCACGGCGGCGGCCATGAAGACAGCGGCCGGAGCCTTTGCCTATCTTCCGGTGTGCCAGACGGGAAACATCCGTCAGACGCTGGAGGGGTTGAAAGAAAAAGGCTTCTGGGTCGTGGGCGCGGATATGGATGGAGAAAGCCTCTATTATAATGCCGATCTCAAGGGGCCTTTGGTCATCGTCATGGGCGCGGAAGGGAAGGGCGTCTCGCCTCTCACCAGAAAACTCTGTGACTTCTGTGTCCGTATCCCGATGAAAGGGAAGGTCTCTTCTCTCAATGTCTCGGTGGCAGCTGCGCTCCTTATTTATGAGGCGGCGAAGCAGAGAAGTGAGTGACAGATCTCCGGTGTGAGAGGGACCGAACCGCCCGTCATCCGCTTCATCCGATCTTTGGTCATCCGTTACTGAATAGCAAGGAGCCGTATTATGAAAGATTTATACTTGGTCGATGGCTACAACGTGATCTTCTGGCTTCCGAAGGTCTTTGACCGGGAGGACCTCGAGTCAAGCCGCAAGAAGCTGATCGATCTTCTGGAAGACTACGGGGCGCACAACAATCTGGAGATGATCGTCGTCTTCGATGGACAGGGAAGCTCGAATAAGGCCAGGATCGAAAAGATGGGGAAAAATTTCACCATTGTTTTCACACCGAGCCGCATGACGGCTGACAGCTATATCGAAAAAGAGTCCTATGATCGCAGGGAGGAGTACCGCTCGATCTACGTCGTCACTTCGGATGGACCGGAACAGAGCCAGGTCCTTGGGAATGGGGCGTATCGTGTGGCTGTCGATGATCTCATCCATGCAGTGAATGAAGACAAGAAGGTGCAGACCACTTTCATTTCTCATCATAACAATCAAAATCTTCGAAGCGAGATCGGCCGCGCGCTTCCAAAGTCTGTGCAGGATAAGCTGAATCAGCTCAGAAATGGGAACTAGGGAAATGCCGATCCCATCGAGGATCTGACGCTGTAAGCATGTTCATGAAACACTTCGTCGGTATACTCACTACATGGATCGCTGTCTCCCTATCCGCCTGCTGCATGAACATGCAAGAGAGGATCAAACAACGATCTCATCACCGCCCGGTACATATCGGGCGGCTTTTCATTTTGCTGCGGCACAGGTTCGAAAGGGCACGAGCGTGCAACGGGTCCTGCATTTCAGAGAGCACCCTGCCCGATTGGCCGGGATCTCTGACCTTCTTAATTTTTTCATGGACAAAAGAGGGTAAATACGGTAATATATTTAGATGATAGAAAGCGGTGATATATGTTGATAGAAAGAGCAATGATTTCAGATTTTCTGAAAGAGAGCGGTGTAGATGCAGCTTTCATAGAGAAGGATGAAAACTGCCGATACATCTCTGGCTTTACCGGATCTGACAGCTATCTCTTTTTAACGGCCGATGACTGCTATTTATTGACAGACAGCCGTTATACAGAACAGGCGAAGGAAGAGGCGAAGGGCTTTACCATCATCGACTATGCTGGAAAACTGGCGAAGACGGTGGGAGAGCTTTCTGCAAAGCATCACGTCACTCGTTTCGGGATCGAAGCGGGCATGACGTATAAGATGTATCTTTCTTTCGATGAGGTACTGCCGGAAACGGATTTCGTCTTCGTAGTGCCTGATACGCTGCGCCAGATCAAAAGCGCGGAAGAGATCCGCCTCATCGAAGAAGCATGTCGGATTTCCGATCTGGGCTTTGAGAAGACCGTGCCTTATATCAAGGCGGGTATGACAGAGGCAGAGCTTCGGACGATCCTGGAGTGTGCGATGCTGGAGGCCGGATCGGAAGGGAAATCTTTCGATACGATCGTGGCATCCGGCTGGCGGTCTGCCTATCCTCACGGGACAGCGACAGATAAGGTGATCGAAGAAGGTGATCTCGTCACCTTTGATTTCGGCGCGATCTACCATGGCTACCACTCGGATATCACGAGAACGGTGGCTGTCGGGGAGATCTCAGAGCGGCAGCGCTACATCTATGATGCGGTGCTGGGATGCAATGAGCATATCGAAAAGATACTGAGGGCTGGCCTTGTGGCAGCAGATGTGGATCAGGAGTCCCGAAAATATCTGAAAGAGAAGGATCTGGATAAGTGGTTCGGTCATGCACTGGGACACAGTGTAGGACTGGAGATCCATGAAACACCCACGCTGTCGCCAAGGGATCATACCGTCCTTTGCGCAGGTATGACAGAAACTGTGGAGCCGGGGGTTTATATCCCAGGTGTTGGTGGAGTCCGTATCGAAGATACGGTTGTAATAGAAAAGGATGGAATCTCCATCTTGACTAAATTCCCAAAGAAATTTTTAAGAGTGTAGCAGGAGGAAAAACTAAATGATTTCTAGTAACGATTTACGCCCAGGCATTACCGTAGAATTGGATGGACAGGTATGGCAGTGTATTGAATTCCTTCACGTAAAGCCAGGCAAAGGGGCAGCTTTTGTACGTGCTAAGCTGAAAAACCTGCAGAGCGGCTCTGTCGTAGAACGTAAATTCAATGCAGGCATCAAACTGCAGCCGGCTACTGTAGAACGTAAACCGATGCAGTACCTGTATGAAGCTGATGGTTCCTACTGCTTCATGGATACGGAAACCTATGAACAGATCATGCTGAACAAAGAACAGCTCGGCGATAAGATCAACTTCCTGAAGGAAGAAATGGAATGCAATGTCGTATTCTTCAATGGCACCATCATCGGCGTCGATATCCCGAACTCTGTAGAACTGAAAGTCGTAGAGACCGAACCGGGCATCCGCGGTGATACAGCGACCGGCGGTTCCAAACCGGCTAAGATGGAAACCGGCTATGTCGTTTCTGTACCGCTCTTCATCAATGAAGGTGAAATGCTCCGCATTGATACCCGTACCGGCGCTTACATCGAACGCGTCAAGTAATTTCTATATGGAAACTGCAGAAGTAAAAAATGACCTGGGAACCGTTCGTGTATCGGACCAGGTCATTGCAGTCATTGCCCGAGAAGCAGCGCTCCATGTGAAGGGGATCTATGGGATGGATGATCGGTTTTCTCATGGGATCTCTGCTGTCATCAGTGATGCGGAAGCAGAAGGCGTGCGTGTCTCCATCCGGGAGAATGGTATCGTCATCGATCTCTACGTGGCAGCCTGGCATGGCGAACGCCTGCCGGCTATCGCTTTACAGCTGCAGGAAGCAGTCAAGGAAAG
>JAIJLI010000168.1 GCA_022722495.1 Dialister sp.
GGGCTGAGTTTTTTTATGGAGAGCGCCGCTGCCGTCTGCGTGTCTTTGCGAAATATGGTATAATACAACCGATTGCATGCAAAGGAGAGAATTATGCGCGTCTTAGGCATTGACCCCGGTACCGGTCGCTGCGGCTTCGGTGTGGTTGAAAAGAATGGCACCACCATCACTCCGGTCAACTACGGCGTCATTGAGACGTACAAAGACCAGAGCGACCTCGAGCGGCTGAACATCGTTTACGAAGGCATCGCTGAGCTCATCGCGACATATCGGCCTGCGTTCATGGGGGTAGAGACACTTTATTTCAATACGAATATTACGACGGGTATCAAGGTGGCGCAGGCGCGCGGTGTGATCCTGCTTGCAGGTTATCGCCAGAACGTTCCCATCATCCCGGTGACGCCGCTGCAGGTGAAGCAGCAGCTGACCGGCTATGGCCGCGCTGACAAGAAGCAGGTCATAGAAATGGTGAAGCGCATGATGCACATCACGAAAAGGATCGATCCGGACGATGCCGCAGATGCACTTGCGATCGCGCTGACCGCGATCTATCGCCTGGAGCATAAGAATTGGACGCCGGGGGGATAGGAAATATCGCTGGACTGGAAGGTCACCTTCAGGCATTATCCAGTTATCCTTTGCGGCCTTTTCCGTGCAGCATCCGGCGGACCCATTCAAACTGATGGTCTCTTTCATAGGTAAAGGAATAGTTTCTCATGATCGGATATATCAAAGGCCGTGTGACGGCCCTTTTCAAAGATTTCTGTTTTCTGGAAACAGGCGGCATCGGGTATCGGATCTTCATTTCCGATAAGACCCGTCAGCAGCTCATGACCGGGGAGGAGGCGAAGCTCTTCACGTACATGGCAGTCCGTGAGGATGCGATCCTGCTCTATGGCTTTCTCGGACAGGAAGAGCAGGAGCTCTTTCTGCTTTTGATCTCGATCTCCAAGATCGGGCCCAAGGTCGCGATGGGCATCCTCTCTGCCATGACGCCGGCTGCTTTTGTCGGTGCGGTGAAGGCACAGAATGTCTCCCAGCTGACAAAGCTCCCCGGTATCGGGAAGAAGACGGCGGAGCGTCTTCTTGTCGAGCTCAAGGATAAGGTCGGTGTCTTTGCTTTGGGTGAAATGGAGATGCCTGCGGTCTCTGCGGCAGAGCCGGATGAAGGAGTGAGCGGAGAAGCAGCGCGTGCACTCATGGCGCTCGGCTATGAGGCGGAAGAGATCTCGCCTGTCCTGAAGAGGCTCGCGGGCGAGTATGACAATGTTTCTCAGCTCGTCGGAGCGGCATTGCGGGAGTTTGGGAAGAGCAGAGGATAGAAACCTGTTGAATCAGCGCTTCCTTAAACCTTTTTCAAAGGAGTCTTCATGAAGAACAAATACATCAAAAGCCTTGGCGGTGAAGAGGAAGAGGTGCTCGGCAGCAAGGGGCGCATCGTTTCCACCGAAGAAAGCGCAAAAGACGAGTGGCAGACGACGCTTCGTCCGCAGCATCTGGACGATTATATCGGACAGGAAGCCTTCAAGAAGAATCTCAAGGTGTACCTCGAGGCAGCGAAGTCGCGCAAAGAGCCGCTGGATCATGTGCTGCTCTATGGACCGCCGGGACTCGGCAAGACCACCATGGCGAAGATCATCGCCAATGAGCTGGGATCGCAGTTTAAAGTGACGAGCGGTCCGGCTATCGGGCGTCCGGGGGAGCTGGCTTCCATCCTGACGACATTGCAGGACCACGATGTACTTTTCATCGATGAGATCCATCGACTGAATCGGAATGTCGAAGAAATCTTGTACTCTGCGATGGAAGACTTTTCTCTGGATATTGTCATGGGGAAGGGGACTGGCGCCAGCTCCATCCGCATCGATCTTGCTCATTTCACGCTGATCGGTGCGACAACGCGGGCAGGCTCTCTCTCCGCGCCGCTGCGTGACCGATTCCTCATCACGAATCATATGCAGTTCTATGAACCGCAGGAGTTGAAAAAGATCATTACCCGTGCAGCGCACATCCTGCAGATCGAGATCGAGGACAGCGGGGCAGAGGAGATCGCTCGACGCTCGCGCGGGACACCGCGTATCGCGAACCGCCTTTTGAAGCGCATCAGAGACTTTGCGCAGGTGAAGGGGAGCGCGATCACGGCGGATATTGCCGCAGAGGCGCTGGCTGCGCTTCATGTCGATGAGATCGGACTTGATGATCTGGATAATCAGATCCTGAAGGCGATCATTTATAAATTCAATGGCGG
This sequence comes from Dialister sp., assembly GCA_022722495.1. Classification (GTDB taxonomy): domain Bacteria; phylum Bacillota; class Negativicutes; order Veillonellales; family Dialisteraceae; genus Dialister. Next base: position 2,249 of record JAIJLI010000168.1, read on the forward strand.
TCCTGTCGGGATCGACACCATTTCTGCCGCTGTCAGTGAAGAGCGCGCGACCATCGAAGATGTCTGCGAGCCTTATCTCATGCAGATCGGCTTCCTCTCTCGTACCCCTCGCGGCCGTCTTGCCACTGAGGCAGCCTATGAGCACATCGGAGCAGCCTTTCCTGCGAAAGGGGAAAAGTGACGCGGGACATACCGCAGCCACATTTCCCTAAATCTCCTATAAGAAGGTATCTGTTTATGAAAAAATACATGGTCATTCTGCTGTCATTGTCTCTGCTGCTCCCCTTGGGGGCGGTATCCATGGCAGCGACGCGGCCGGTCCCTGGAAAATCTACAGTGACGATCCATAGATCGCCACGGGTGATCACCCGTAAGACTACGGGGCAGAAGAAGACGCAGCCATCTGTTGAGTCCCATGGAAAAAGGACTGAAGCAGGACAGATGATCGAGGTCGGGCTTCAGTCGGGAAGCGAGCTTTCTTTGACCGGACTTTCTGCGTTTCATGTGGAAGCGGGGAGCAGCCTCGGCTCTTATCCGGCGGGGACGCGGCTTACGATCTCTAAAAGCAGGAACGGTCTTTCTGTCAATGGAAAAAGCGCGGGAGCCAAGATCTATTTCAGATCCAGCGGAAGCGGGGCTGCCTTTGCCGTGAAGGGAAATCAATACCGCGGCGTGATCAAGGCCATCGCTTCTCCTTCCGGAGTAACACTGGTGAATCAGGTCTCTATGGAGGACTATCTCAAGGGTGTCGTTCCCTGTGAGATCGTCCCTTCCTGGCAGATGGATGCCATCAAGGCACAGGCCGTGGCGGCCAGAACGTATGCCATGTTCCATAAGAATGGCTATCGCTCAGCCGGCTACGATGTGACAGACGACACACGTACGCAGGTGTATCGCGGCGCATCAGCAGAGACAGAGGCGACGAACCGCGCTGTCATGGAGACGGCGGGAGAAGTCGTCACCTACGGCGGCTCGCCGATCGATGCGGTCTTCCATGCGAGCGGCGGCGGCTATACGGAAAACTGTGAAAATGTATGGGGATCGGCAGTGCCATATCTCAAAGGCGTGCCGGAAGACAAGTACGCGACCCCATGGAAGAAGACGATCTCTCTTGCTTCCTTCATGAAGATGGCGGATGTCGGTAAACTGAAGGGGATCAAGCTGTCAGCCCTGCATATCGGAGAGGCGCATAAGACGAGTGACCGCGGGATTTCCGGACGCGTAAAGTCTGTGACACTTATCGGTTCGAAGGGAAATCGGGTGGTTTCGGGGGATCGTCTGCAGCAGATCTATGACCTGAACAGTACACTTTTTGATCTGTCTGTCAGCGGAAATCAGCTCGTTATCACCGGCTATGGCTATGGTCATGGCCTTGGCCTTTCGCAATGGGGGGCAGAAGCCATGGCAGAAAAGCACGGCGGGGCCAAAGATTACTACAAGACCATCCTTACGCATTATTTCACCGGAACGAAAGTGGAGAAGATATATTGAGGGGAGACGCTGGATACGCGCATACTTTGTTGTTTGATTTCATGAGGGATAACCCACTGAATCAATCAGCCCGTTTCCCCTTTATCATGGAGCATGTATATGAAGAAAAAGATCATATCCGCTTGTCTCGCTGCATGTTTCTCTCTTTCCCTGGGGGCAGTCATATCTGCAGAGACCATTCCGATCCGGCAGAAGGAAACGCTGGCAAGTCCATCTGCGAAGCAGATGAAAGCGGCTCCAGAGAAGCAGCCTAAGAAAGAAAAAGCGAAAAAGAAAAAAGATAAAAAGAATAAGAAAGAGAATAAAAAGAAGGAGAATAAGGAAGCGTCACCCATCTCTCAGATGGACGAGCCGTGGATCGAAGTGGGGCTCACTTCCGGCATGCGCCTCTCTCTTACTGGGCTCGAAGCGTGCCGGGGAACGGTCGATGGGAAGACCGTGAGCACCTATCGAAAAGGGGAGGAGTTCTCTATCTCACGCGCAGGGCAGATGATCTCCATCAATGGAAAAAAGCTCGGCACTGCGGTTTATCTCGAGCCTGTCCAGACCGAGCCGTCCTTTGCGGTGAAAGGAAATCGCTATCGCGGAAAGATGAAGCTCATCCCCTCCCCATGGAATGAGGGCGTGGTGATGGTGAATGTGGTGCCGATGGAGGAATATCTTCGCGGCGTCGTTCCGAGCGAAAGCATTCCTACATGGAGGATCGATGCACTGAAGGCGCAGGCTGTTGCCGCGAGGACCTATGCCCTCTATCACAGGAACGGCTATCGCGCATCGGGCTATGATGTGACCGATGATGTGGAGAGCCAGGTCTACAAAGGCGCCGGCGTGGAGACGAAGGCGACCGACGAAGCCGTCAGAGAGACCCGCGGCGAGGTCATCACCTTTGACGGGAAAGCGATCGATGCACTCTTCCATGCGGATGGCGGTGGCTACACGGAGTATGGCGAAAATGTCTGGGGGATTTCAAAGCCTTACCTGCAGGGCGTCCCTGAAGAGCTCTCCCTCCAGACAAAGAAACCATGGACAGTCACGCTGACGCGGGATGCGTTTTCGAAAAAACTGAGCGCGTCTGGCTATGGCGTCGGAAAGATACAGAATATCAAGCTGTCAAATCTACAGTTTGGCAAAGTCCATTACGCGGGAGACCGCACACCGGCAGGCCGCGTGAAGAAGCTCATCTGCCGCGGCAGCAGCGGCTGGGTGAGCCTCTCGGGAGTGACGATGAGAAAGATCTTTGGCCTCAGGAGTGCGATGTTTGATATCCTTTTCAAAGGAGATCAGCTCATCATCACCGGCTATGGCTATGGTCATGGTCTCGGCCTCTCTCAGTGGGGCGCGGAGGCCATGGCGGAAAAGCACGGCGATGGGAAAGATTATTACAAAGAGATCCTCGCGCATTACTATCAGGGGACAAAAGTGGAAAAGTGGTATAAATGAAAGGGTTCAAGGTTCAGGGTTCAGGGTTAGCCCGTGGGGCGGGGCGTCCATTGATTCTATTTGAAAGCCTCGTTTGAATGAGAAATTAGAAATGAGAAATGCGAAATGGTGGTGCGGCGCAAAAAATAAGGAAGCGCCGCAGAGTTTTGATAGCGCTTCGCGCCGTCGTCATCTCGAGCGTAGTCGAGAGATCCTCCC
>JAIJLI010000169.1 GCA_022722495.1 Dialister sp.
GAGAAGGACGGCATGAAGTACGTTTCCTATGAGGAGACCAAGCTGGCCGGCATGGAAGGGACGACGACCACGCTGGAGATCCACAAAGACCACGTGCGCCTTATCCGAGACGGCAGCTTCCTGCAGGAGCAGGTCTACCGCATCGGAGAGAAGAACCACTCCCTTTACGAGACCCCGATGGGCACGATGGATATCTACGTCGTGACGCGCGAGATCGAAGACTCGATCGAGGCGGGAAAGGGGTGTATGCGCCTTTCCTATGATGTGGAGCTGAAAGGCCTGTTTAACCATTTGAATGAAATTATTGTAGAAGTTCGGGAGGATCCGGAGGATTCATGGAAGTCAGAGAAGAACTGAAAGAAATCATTGAGAAAGCGAAAGAGGCAGCCATCGCTGCCGGTGAACTGCCGGAGGGTGATTACGCGGCTGTACAGCGTCTGGAAGTGCCGAAATCCAAGGAATTTGGTGATTATTCCACCAATGCGGCTATGCAGTGGGCGAGAACAGCTCACAAAGCACCGCGCATGATCGCAGAATCCATCGTGAAGCATCTGGACACACCACTGGTCACTCGGACGGAGATCGCGGGTGCCGGCTTCATCAATTTCTACCTTGCCGCAGATACGGTGTACAGCGAGCTGAAGCAGATCCTGAAGGCTGGCCCTTCCTACGGGGATCTGCCGAAAAATAAAAAAGACCGCATCCTTGTCGAGTATGTCTCGGCAAATCCGACCGGCCTTCTCCACATCGGACACGCCAGAGGCGCTGCCTATGGCTCGGCAATGGTGAATCTGCTGCGTGCAGCCGGCTATGATGTACTGTCGGAATACTATGTGAATGATGCCGGCAACCAGATCGATCATCTGGCGGAATCCATCAATGCACGCTATCTCCAGCTCTGCGGTCTCGACGCTGAGATCCCGGAAGACGGCTACCATGGACAGGATATCATCGATACAGCGAAGAATATTCTGGCTAAGGATGGCAAGAAGTACCTCGATATGGATGAGAAAGAACGTCTGGAGATCTTCAAAGAGCTCGGCCTTCAGGAAAAGCTCGCAGACCTCAAGAAGGATCTGCAGGAATTCCACGTCGACTTTGACAACTGGTTCTCCGAAAGATCTCTCTATCCGGATCAGGTGAATGAAGCGCTCAAAGTCCTGAAGGACGAAGACAATATGTACGAGAAGGACGGTGCTCTCTGGCTCCGCACCACAAAGAACGGCGATGACAAGGACCGCGTGGTCATCCGCACGAATGGCGTGCCGACCTATTTCTGCTCCGATATCGCCTATGTAGGAAATAAGATCCGCCGCGGCTACAACAAGCTCATCGATATCTGGGGAGCGGATCACCATGGCTACATCATCCGTCTGAAGACAGCCATGAAATTTTTGGGCTACGACCCGGATGATTTTGAGATCATGCTGCTCCAGATGGTGACACTTCTCCGCGACGGACAGCCGGTCAAAATGTCCAAGCGTACCGGACAGGCCGTATCGCTGCGCGAGCTGATGGAAGAAGTCGGCACCGATGCAGCACGCTATTTCTTCTGTGCCCGCACACTGGACTCCCAGATGGACTTCGATATCGACCTGGCCAAGAAACAGTCCAGCGATAACCCGGTCTATTACATCCAGTATGCGAATGCCCGCATTCACAGCCTCTTCCGTCAGGCGAAGGAAGCCAAGGTCACCTGGGATCCCCAGTTCACCGGCGTCGATTTCACCTGCCTCAAAGAAGAATGTGAAATGGATCTGATCAAAAAGATGGAAAACTATCACCAGCTCATTGATGGAGCCGCGAAAGAAAGAGCTCCGCAGCGTATCGCCAAATATGCGTACGAGCTGGCAGCACTCTTCCATCATTTCTATAGAGAATGCCGTATCCTTGGTGTAGACAGCGAAGTCACGCAGGCGCGCCTCGGTCTCATCACCGCCGTCCAGTACGTCCTGGTCCACGCCCTCACCATCTTAGGCATTACCGCTCCGGAAAAAATGTAAGGAAAGGATAGGCCTCACAGGTTCAAATACTTCGTGGCGTCATAGGATGCGCCGCACCGCACCTGCTGAACCTATCACAGCTCATTTCCTGGTCACCAGCGACCAGTCACTCTTCCCATCCACCCTATCTCAAAGGAGGTCCCATGACAAAATACATCTTCGTAACAGGCGGCGTCGTTTCATCCCTGGGCAAAGGCATCACCGCTGCATCCCTGGGCAGACTGCTGAAGAACAGAGGCTACAAAGTCACCATTCAGAAATTCGACCCTTACATCAATATCGACCCGGGCACCATGAGCCCGTACCAGCACGGCGAGGTCTTCGTCACCGATGACGGCGCGGAAACCGATCTGGATCTCGGTCATTACGAACGATTCATCGATGAAAATCTGTCCAAGGCATCCAATGTCACCACAGGCAAAGTCTATCAGTCTGTCATCAACAAAGAAAGAAAAGGCGAATACTTAGGCTCCACCATTCAGGTCATCCCGCATATCACGAACGAGATCAAAGACCGCGTGCTCCGTGTCGGCAGAAATGACAATGCAGACATCGTCATCACGGAGATCGGCGGCACCGTCGGTGATATCGAGTCCCTGCCATTCCTCGAAGCCATCCGTCAGGTCAAGAAAGACGTACCGAATCGAAATGACGTCATCTATATTCACGTCACACTCGTACCATACATCGAAGCCGCTGACGAACTCAAGACAAAGCCAACCCAGCACTCTGTCAAGGAGCTGCGCTCCATCGGTATCCAGCCGGATGTCATCGTCTGCCGTACCGTGAAGGAACTCTCTTCGGATATGAAGAGAAAGATCGGTATGTTCTGCGACGTAGAGCCGGAAGCTGTCATCAATAACCTCACAGCCAAGAGCATCTATGAAGTACCGCTCCTTCTGCAGGAAGAAGGCCTCGACCACATCGTCCTCCAGAAGCTCGGCATGGAAGACACCAAGTGCGACATGGAAGACTGGAAAGCGATGGTGGACCGCATCGTTTCCTCCGAAAAAGAGGTCAACATCGCTCTCGCCGGGAAATATGTCGAACTCCATGACGCCTACCTCTCCGTCGTCGAATCCCTGTCCCATGCCGGCTACGCCTTCGGCAACAAGGTCAAGGTCCACTGGATCAATTCCGAAGTCCTCGAAGAAGAGAAACCGGATCTTCGCGAAGTCTTCCAGGGCATCGACGGCATCGTCGTCCCCGGCGGCTTCGGCTACCGCGGCGTCGAAGGCAAGATCGATACCATCAAGTATGCGCGCATCAATAAGATCCCGTTCCTCGGCCTCTGCCTCGGTATGCAGTGCGCTGTCATTGAATTTGCCAGAAATGTATGCGGCATGACTGGTGCAAACTCCTCCGAATTCATCCCGGACACCCAGTACCCTGTCATCGACCTCATGCCAGACCAGGAAGACGTCACCGAAAAAGGCGGCACCATGCGCCTTGGCATCTATCCGTGCAAGCTCAAGGAAGGCAGCAAAGCCAGAGAACTCTACGGCGGTCAGGAGATCGTCTACGAACGTCATCGCCATAGATACGAAGTCTCCAATGCCCTTCGTCCGGAGCTTGAAAAAGCAGGCCTCATCATCTGCGGCACCAGCCCGGACGGACGCCTCGTCGAAACGATCGAGCTCAAGGATCATCCGTACTTCGAAGCCACCCAGGCTCATCCGGAATTCAAGAGCCGCCCGAATCGTCCGCACCCGCTCTTCCGCGGCCTCGTCGAAGCAGCCATCAAGCATAGAGATGAAAAATAAACGAACAGCAGTATGAAAAAAGCGAACCTTGAAAGAGGTTCGCTTTTTAGCTTCAAGGTTCAGAGTTAGTCCGTGAGGCTAGCCCTGAACCTTGAATCCCTTATTCCTTCAGCCCCAGCGCCCTCTTAAACCAATGCAGGAGCGATAAGCCTTCATTTCTTCGGTATCTCGCCGCCACAAAATCCTCCGGACGACGCAGGCCTAGCGAATAAGAAAAATAGACCGTATGCGCCATATTCACCAAGTACGTTTTCGTTTCCTGTACGAGGAATCCCATGGCGTCCGGCGGAAGCGGATCCGCACCGGTGATGCGAAGGATCTCTTGCAGCAGCACCGTGACTCGTGCATCAAAATCCTCCGCTTCCGTCCGAGCCGTGATCGAGTGCGTGAAATTGGGGAAATAATGGTAATAATACTGCGGCTGTTTCGGATCGAAGATCGCCCACTGGCGAAGGAACATATTCACCTTGATATAAAAACGCTGCGACTCCTCTTGATCCCTGTCCGAAAGAAATCCCTGCATCTGCATCCGATGCACCCAGCGTGCAAAGCAAGGCGAAGTCAGCGCCCCGCTTAGGATCGCCGGCCGCATGGCACGCTCCTGCCTAAGATACGACACGAAGAAAGAGAAAACATGTGTGCGAAACCGCATATAAGCATAGAGAAAGCGCGCACGCGCCGCATCCTTCAGCGGATACAACGGAGAGAGACACTGCTCCAGCGTCCCCAGCATCTGAGCACTTTCAAAGACCTGCGCTGCCAAGGCACGCCCATCTGCCTCGCCCAGTGCCAGACAGAGAAAGGCAGGGAGACGCGTATCCCCGGCGTGATACTCCGGATCACAGAAAGACAGCGCTGCCAGGAAATCCGTCCCATCGCGCTGCATCCTATCTATATAAGAGAGCGTTTCTTTCCGGAAGAAATCCACATAGGGCGAAAGCGAGAGCCCCGTTTCGAGAGAGAGAAGTGACACGAGCGGCAAGATCCCGGCCTCCGGCTTCCCGGTCGAAGAAAAGAAATACGAGAGCCCATCACGGATCTTAGGAAAGGCCTCAGAGAATTTCCCCGTCACATCCAAAGACAGCTTCCCTGCCAGCGTAAGGGAAAGAAACGAAGAACCCTCCGCCTCCGTCTCCAGAAACATCTCAGCCAGTGCCAGACGGAAATGCACATACATTCTCACCACCATGGACCGATCCCGGGCAGAGAGCCCCGCGGCGACCCCGGCAAAGGTGATCGATGGACAGTGCATCCAAAGAAAAGCTGCGGCATGCAAGCGGATAGAAATGGCGGTTCAGTCGATGCAGCAAAATCGCAGAAAGCCTCTTCTTGCGTGCGAGCAGTTCCTCATCCTTCATGCGAGCACCCCCTTCCTCTTTATAAAAGGAAATGTGTTGTCTCATTATACAATGAAGGGACGACGGTAGGCTAGGAATAAAGTATCAAGTGACTGGTAACTGGTGACTAGGGATTAGGGATTAGACTAGGAGACCGGGAGACATCAGACATCAGACATATGATTTCTATCCTCTGACCTTCGGGCATCGCCCCGTTTCGTCATCCTGAGCGGCGAGAAACGTCGCACTTGAGATAACGAATGC
>JAIJLI010000170.1 GCA_022722495.1 Dialister sp.
GGATCGCGGCGACACCATAGCGCCCGTTTTTCTGCTTGAGGATCGCCATCAGATGGATCATGATCTCCGCCCCGGATGCCCCATAGGGATGTCCGTAAGCCAAAGCTCCGCCGAAACAGTTCAGCCGATTCTTCACGGACGGATGACGCCCCATGAAATCGGCACTGATGACTGCGAAGGCTTCATTGTACTCGAAGGCATCAATATCTTCATAGGAAAGCCCCTCTTGAGATAACAGCAAAGAGACCGCCTGATCTGCCATGAGAGGCGAACAAGCTGCATCGCCGCCGGACGCGCGCACCGCCTTGATCTCCGCCATCGGATGCGCGCCGTGCGCCTTCACCCAGTCATCGGAAGCGAGTGCCACAAAAGCTGCCCCATCATTCATCGTGCAGGCATTCGCCGCCGTGAGTATCCCATCCGGCACATTCGTCACATGCGGCGCTCTTGCCAGCAGTCGTTCGCTCATCCTTGGACGGATGGCCTCATCCCTTGTACTGCCAAAGAGAGGCACGATATACGGCGCGAGGCAGCCTTCCTTCTCTACGCGGCTCGCCCGCTTGTGGCTAAGAAGGGCTGCCTCGTCCGCTTCTTCTTTGGAAATCCCTGCTTTCTTCGCCGCGCGCTCCGCACCCAGAAGCATCGCATCATCACTAAATTCCCCCGGCCGGAACTGTGCCGCCGTGAATTCAGGCTCTCTCTTTCGGCTTCGTTCATCCCATTCCTGATAGATGCGGCGCGGTGCGAGCGAAGCGCTCTCGGTGCCGCCCGCAAGGATGAAGTCCGCCATCCCGGAGGCGATCTTTGCGGCAGAGAGGTCGATCGCCGCCAAAGCAGAAGCACACTGGAGATCCAGCGTCATAGCGGGGACCTCTTCCGGAAGACCCGCCTCGAGTACCGTGAGGCGGCCGATATTTCCGCCAGGGCCCACCGCATTCCCGCAAAGCACCAGATCCGGAAGTGCTGACTTCCCGTACTTCGACCACACCCTGTGAAGAATTTCTCCGCCCAGCACCTCAGGCCGCACCGTCTTAAAGATGCCATATCGTATACCGATATGGCTGCGCAGCCCGCCCAGAAGATACACCCGATCTCTCATTCCCTGCTTCCTTTCCGCTGCCATTCTCCGGCAAAGCACAATGTATCCGTATACCCGAGAAGCTGATCCCCCTCTTTCTTCAAGTATACCATCTCCCCTGCCCTGACAGGATGATGGAAACGAAGCCGGATCGCTTTCCCGGGATACATGGCAACGAGCGACATGAGCAGCTGAAAACCGCTCACGATCGGCTGCAATCCCTGATGGATCGCATTATGATCCCCCAAGGCATCGCTGAAGTGATGGACCTCCTCTGCGGTAAACAGCCGCCACGGCTCTCCCTCCCGTTCCTTCCGCGGACATTTCCCCGCATGGAAAGGAAGGAGCACCATAGAAAGCTCCCCGCCGTCCGTACATGCCGAAAGGCGGATGAGCCGTCCCTCCTTGACATGCACCCCGCAGGATGCCTTCGGCGTGCCTTCTTTCCATGAAATCTCCGCCATCACCATCCCCTGCCATGCGTCTTTCCATACGCCGCAGAGCATTCTCATCTGTTCTTCCATACAGCCTCCGAAAAAAGCTGTGACAGCCTCGGCCATCACAGCTTTTACATCATACAAAACAACAGGGAAACGCTGATCCAGCTCCAGCCCGTATTCCTAATCTCTCTCGATCAGTGTCTTTCTATACTTTGCCACCAGGAAAGAGGCGAGGATGATCTTAGCCAGATCACCGGGCAGGAAGGGGAACATGCACATCACCATCGCTGACCACATGCCTGTACCAGTGAGGAACATGAACCAGCCGATCCCCATCACGTAGCAGACTGCCGTACCTGCCAATGTCGCCACGAGCATAGGCTTGAAGGTATGTCCCAGCTTTTCAGATACCAGCCCCACCACGAAAGCCATCGGTGCAAAGCCGAGGATGAATCCGCCCGAAGGCCCTGCTAGGACAGAGATCCCCGCACGCATCATCGAAAAGACCGGCACACCGGCTGCCCCCAGAATGAGGTAGATCAAAAGAGCGAGAAGTCCATAGCGCTTCCCGAGAAAACCACCGGCCATCAGCACGCCGAACGTCCCGAGCGTGATCGGCACGGGCTGGATCGGAATGGTGAGCTGCGAGCACACTGCGCACACCGCAGCAAATAATGCACACAGGACCTGCATGCGGATCGAATGATTTGTATTCATGGATATGACCTCCTAGAAATTGGCCGAGACAAGAAACCGAAGGTGTAAGGTGCAAAGTTTTCCTACCAATCACCAGCCGCTAGTCACTCCCAATCCCTGCCAACTATATTTGATGTGCTTATTATAAAGTGAGAAAAACCGTTTGTCAACTCACTTTATTCATTAGTTGACAAACGGTTAACGATAGAAATGACGCATACGGATTTCCCTGCAACGCCTATCTTTTTAAGCATGTCCGTGCAGGATGAATCGCTTAGTGAAATAATTCCAGACCATCACGATCGCGGAAGCCACGACCTTTGAAAACATATACCATATCCCAAGAAGGTCGATGCAGCACCACATGACAAGCTGATTCAGCCCCAACCCCATGAGAGACGTCACAATAAAGAGCACCATCTGTTTCGTACTCTGATTCTCTGCATGAAAGACCACATAGACACAGAGGATGTAATTCACAATGAGTGAGATCGTAAAAGCGATCGGCGCAGAGACCAGCGGCGGAAGACCGCCATACTCCGTCAATGTAAAAAGCAGGACATACTCTAAGAGGAAGCATCCGCCCCCGACCGCAAGGAAACGAAAAACTTCCCAGAAACGATCCATGGAAGGGAAAATCTTTAAAATAAGCGACTCTAAAAATGTAGGCATAATATGTTCCTTTGGGAATAGCAGCTAGGGAAACACTGATTCAATCGCAGAATCAGCGTTTCCCTAGAACCCATCAACCTGAACCTGACAACCATCATATTTCTATTTCATTAACATCCGAATCATATTCATCTGGATCTCCAGATTCTTTCTGGCATTCTTGACCTCGGTATCCAGCACAAGACCGATGCCTGTGGAAATCACGGCGGCCACCATGAAGAAACCGGAGGTCACGAGCGTCGGCATCTTAGGGACAAGGCCCGTTGCGAGATACTCATGAAAAACAGGAAGAAAGAGCAAGAGCGAAATAAGTGTGAGGACAAGTGCCGCCGCCAAGAAGAACCGCAATGGGCGATAATCCTTGTACAGCATGAAAATCGTTTTCAGCACCCGCACCCCATCTCGGAAGGTATGAAGCTTGCTGACACTTCCCGCCGGACGGTCGCGATAGGATACCGGCACCTGCATGAAAAGCAGATTCTTATCCAGCGCGTGGATCGTCATTTCCGTCTCGATCTCAAACCCTTCTGACAGGATCGGAAACGTTTTCACAAATAGGGGAGAAAAAGCCCGATAGCCCGTCATGACGTCTCGGATCTCCCCCCGTCCCCTGCCCCAGAAAAGATTGATGAACCGGCGGACGAGCACATTGCCGGAATTATGAAAAGGCCGCTTGTTCTCTTCAAAGTACGTCGACGAGAGCCTGTCACCGATCACCATGTCGGCTCTCCCCGAGAGCACGAGCTCCGCCATCTCCCGCGCCATCTCGGCGGGATACGTATCATCGCCATCAGTCATCACATAGCAGTCTGCCTCGATGTCGCGAAACATGGAGCGGATCACATTGCCCTTCCCCTGACGGTATTCATGGACAACGATCGCCCCCGCGCGCTTCGCGATCTCTGCAGTACCATCGGTGGAATTGTTGTCATAGACATAGATATCCGCCTCCGGGAGTACCGCGCGGAAATCTGTCACCACCTTCTCGATGGTCAGGGCTTCATTCCAGCAGGGAATGAGAACAGCGATACGGGGCATGAGATATCTCCTTTTCATGAAATAAGTTTTCGGTCAAGGCTTCAGATTTAGCCCAAAGAGCGTACCGCCCTTTGCTTGGATACAAAAGACGTTCAACAGATTCTATAGGTGCAAACGGAGCGCCATGCTGCGCTTCGCAGGATCGTAAGATCCACACAGCAGATCTCCTGTGGACATAACGTCATCCGTCTGCCATTGGTTTCTCCATTGTACACCATGGAGACAGGCCGTGCCAGTCGATTCCCGAATTGTTTAAAATTTAGAAAAGCTAAGACCAGCAGCTTCTTGCTCATTGCTTGTTGGTTAGAAATCCACGCCACGCATTCTAAGGCTTGGGGTGTAAGCATTACAATACGTGCCTGTCCCTGTGCTCAGGATAATAAGCCCTCCGTTCCACGGGCTGATCCTCTCCTGTGCCCTGCCCCAAAACCCATTTGATTTCCTTCCCCATACCCTGTATGATAGGAGAAAAATGAAAGAGGGCTTGCTATGAGCGAAGACGTATCGGTATTACAGACAGCGGAAGAAATCCGCGCACACATTTTAGACATTTATTCTAAAAACCATTTCATGAGTGACTATTTCCATATACAGATCACGGACATCCATTGCGGCAGTGCGACCGTCAACCTGAAGACGGATCCTTTGAAGCACAACAACCACAGAGGACGCCTGCATGGGGGCGTACTGGTAGCGCTCGCCGACTCGGTCACGGGCGTCACCTCGGCCACCGTCGGTGCCTCTGTCGTGACGGTCGCTATGACGATGAATTTCATCCGTACAGCAAAGCCGGGAGAGACGATCCGCGTCACAAGCCGCATCACGCACAATGGCCGCAGCACGATCGTCATCGAGGCGGATATGTTCGATGAAGAGGACCACCTGATGGCCAATATCCTTGCGACAATGATGGTGGTGGATCATTTCCCGGAAATCCCGAGGGAATGGAAGGATAGTGACTGAACTTCAACGGGTTCTATAGAGACAAAAGCTTCCGTGAACGTGCTGCGGCGCACAAAACCATACAAGCGGCGTGGAATGGATATCAAAATAAAAGGGGGCTGTGAAGAAATGCGGATTCATTTCTTCACAGCCCCTTTTTGCTTTCATCCGATTCGGGGTTCAAGGTTCGGGGTTAAGGTGGCGGCTTCGCCGCCTTTTTTTAGAAGATGGTATTCTCGTATCGCAGCCTTCCCCTCTAGGTAATGCTATTAAGTTAAGGAAATCGTTAGCTATGTAACGTCTTGCTTCCCCCTTCGGGGGAAGTGCCGAAGGCAATAGGGGCATGCCAGCGGTATAGCGTGCTATGTTGAATAGTCCGATGCTATCGATATGCACTTGTCAACAAAAATTGGACACGAAACTAAAAAAATTAGGCATAAAAATTGAATACTTGTACAAGATACAGTGAATCTTCCAACATCGTCTCGGA
>JAIJLI010000171.1 GCA_022722495.1 Dialister sp.
ACGATCTTCTTCGCTCTTTTTCATCCCGCCAGAACCCTATCCGGCTCGCTTTGCTCGCCACCTTCCCCACGCGGGGAAGGCTTTGTCCGTCGTTATTCTTTTTCCACATATGCGTGTATTCGCTTTGACGATGCGAGAAAAGCGGTATCCTCGTATCGTAGCCTTTCCCATTGAGGAAGGCTTTGCCGGGGGAACGGTATTCTCGTTTCTTCATCCGTCCCACGCAAAAACGGCCGTCTCTTACGAGCGGCCGTTTTTATGTGTATTACTTGCTTAGGGAAACGCTGATTAAATCGCAGAATTCGATTTCACATGTATTTTCATGCAATGCTTCGTCATACCCCTCCTTAAATAGCTCGCTATTCGCGTCGGAGTATTCCTTGCATTGCATGAAAATATAAGAGTAAAATCGAATAACGATTTAATCAGTGTTTCCCTAGTTTTTCCAGGCAGTCGATGGCAAATCGTGCATAGATGGCACTGCCATCCGGGAAGGTGTCTTCGTCGACGTCGAAGGCAGGGTGATGGTGGACGCAGTCGATGCCTTTGTCCCGATTTCTGGCGCCTAAGAAGGCGAAGAGGCCGGGGATGGTCTCAAGGTAGACAGAGAAGTCTTCTGCGCCCATCTGTTTTTCCATGGGCACGAGGGCGTCCTTTCCCATGATGTCAGAAGCAGCCTTGCGCGCGATGTCATTCAGGTCTTTGTGCTCATTGATGAGGGGTGATGGGCCGAATCGGTAGGAGCACTCGGCACGGCAGCCATAGCCTTCGGCGATCTTTGCGGCGCATGCTTCGATGAGCTGGGGAAGGCTCTTGCGGAAGGCTTTGTCGAAAGCACGGGTGGTGCCGACGAGCTCGACTTCATCAGCGATGATGTTGCTCTGGGTGCCGCCATTCATCATACCGACGGTAAGGACGAAGGTATTCTGCGGATCGTTCACGCGGCTGGATAAGGTCTGCAGGCCCATGACGACGGCTGCGGCAGCGACGATGGCGTCTTTGCCCTGATCCGGCGCACTGCCGTGGGCAGATCTCCCATGGATCTTGATGACGAATCGATCACTCGATGCCATGCGTGGGCCATCGTCGATGTTGACGGTGCCGGACTCAAGGGTCGCCCAGATGTGCATGCCGAAGATGGCGGAAACGTCAGCGAGTGCGCCTTTCTCGACGTAGTGGCGGGACTCGGTGCCGATCTCTTCTGCCATCTGGAAAAGGAGCTTCACAGTGCCGTGGATCTCGTCCCGATGCTGGGTCAGGATCTTCGCCGCGCCAAGGAGCATGGCGGTGTGACAGTCGTGGCCGCAGGCGTGCATGACGCCGGCATTCCGGGAGGCGTAGGGCTTTGTGAGGTCGGCTTCCTGAATGGGGAGGGCATCGATGTCGGCGCGAAGGGCGACGGTCTTGCCGGGGTATTTCCCATGGATGATGCCGACGCAGCCGGTGATGTCGTCCCAAGAGAGGATCTCGTCGACACCCATCTTCTGAAGTTCGGCCATGATGTGCTTCGTGGTATTCAGCTCATGATTTCCCAGCTCTGGATGGGAGTGGAAATAGCGGCGCTCGCTCACGATGTAGTCTTTTTCTGCGAGTGCCAGTGTTTTCGTGTCGATCATGCTTTCTCTCCTTTCAGAAAATCGGTGGCGAACTGGGCGAAGAGGGCGCTGCCCTTGTCTAAGATGTCGTCATTGACGCAAAAGTCTTTCGTGTGAAGCGGGAAGGTGGTGCCGTTTTTTTCATCGTGGTAGCCGAGGAAGCAGAGGACGGCGGGGACTTTCTCCATGATGACGGCAAAGTCTTCGGATCCCATCTTCTGCTTCATGGAAGCGAGGACGTCTTCGCCATAGAGCTTCACAGCGGCCTTACGCGCGGTTTCAACAAGGAGCGGCTTGTCATTGATAGCGGCAGGCTCGCTCGTCTGGATGCTCATCTCGGCGGTGCAGCCGAGCGCTTCGGCGGTGGCTTCGGCGAGCTTCTTCACGGAGATCGGCATCGCACGGAAATTCTCGGGATCGAAGGTGCGGATGGTGCCGGTCATCTCGACTTTGTCAGCGACGATATTGAACTGGCCACCGGCGCGGACGGTGCCGATGGTGATGACGAGCGGACGGAGGGCATTATTCACGCGGCTCTCAAGGGTCTGCAGATTCATAATGATGGCGCTCGCGGCAACGATGGCGTCTTTGCCGAGGTGCGGCATGGAGCCGTGGGTGGATACGCCGTGTACGGTCAGTGTAAAGTCGGTGCAGGAAGCCATGCGAGGGCCTTCTTCGATGCTGAAGGTCCCTTTCGGGATCTCATTCATCACATGCATCGCCATCGCGCCGTCGACGCCCTCGAAGCAGCCGTGGTCAACGTAGTAGTTCGAGCCGTGGCCGGACTCTTCGGCGGACTGGAAAAGGAATTTGACAGTGCCTTCGAGCTCGTCTCTTTGGCGAGCGAGGAGCTTGGCTGCGCCAAGGAGCATCGCGGTATGGCAGTCGTGGCCGCAGGCGTGCATCACGCCTTTGTTTTCCGAGCAGTAAGGAAGTTCATTCTCTTCCGTGATAGGAAGTGCGTCGATATCGGCGCGCAGCAGCACGGTCTTTCCTTTCTTTCCGCCGCGCAGGGTGCCGATGAGGCCGTAGTAGTCGTCAAAGCGGGTGACTTCGATGCCGAGGGCTTCAAGCTCCTTCTGAATGTATGCGGTGGTCTTTTCTTCATGAAAGGACAGCTCCGGATACTGATGTATCATGCGGCGGTGGCGCTGGATCTCGGGGAGCAGCGCGGAGGCTTCGTCTTTGAAATTCATAAGTTCTCCTTTTTTTGATGCAAAGTAACCAATGACGGGGATCTGGCATTTGATTTTTGGGCGGTTCGCCCGTTGATTCGTTCTGTAAGAGGTTCTATCGGTTCGATGGGAGTCGCCCGAAGGACAGATAGGATGACGCGAGTCTGAAAGACCCTTCGGGGCAGAAGAAAAGCCTATGCATCCTCTGTCTTCCCGGCGCCGCCCTCCTATCCTCCGCTCATGCGATCCCCTTTGATGAGCAGAAAGGCGAAAACGGCCTTCTCGTATCGTCAGCCTTCCCTATCATACCATGAACAGCAAAAACAGGCTGGTCGATGGATCAGCCTGTTTTCATGCATGAGAAGGGGGCAGAGAGGTCCATCGCACGGATGGACTTGCCGCTCATTCTCACGGTCGCCGCCCCGGGGAGCTTCCACGGAGCGGCAGTAGGATGCCACGCTGCACCATCATTTCATTTTTCGATCATGCATTCCCTATCATCCCAGATGAATGAATCCGCCAGGTCCGAGCGGCAGGTCGAGGATGACCCAGACGGACAGCATGACGAGCCAGACGATGGTGAAGGAGATGGAGTAAGGAAGCATATTCGCAATGACCGTCCCCATGCCGGTGTCTTTTTCATAACGGCGGACGAAGCCTAAGATCAGCGGGAAGTAGTAGAAAAGCGGCGAGAGCGGATTCGAGATGGAGTCGCCGATACGGTAAGCGACCTGTGTGACGGCAGGATCATAGCCCAGGATCATCATCATCGGGACCATGACTGGCGCGAGGATCGCCCATTTCGCAGAGGCAGAACCGATGAAGATGTTCACGATAGAGGATACGATGACAAGGCCGATGATGAGCGGGACGCCGGTGAAGTTCAAATCCTGCAGAAGGCCTGCCCCTTTGATGGCCAGAACAGCGCCAAGGTTCGACCAGGCGAAGTAGCTCGTGAACTGTGCGCAGAAGAAGCAGAGAAGGATGTAGGAGGAAATATCCTTGAATGCCTGTGAAATATCTGCAAACATGTCCTTATCATTCTTGTATTTCCCGGAAGCGAAGCCATAGACAGCGCCCGGGATGAAGAGCATAACGGTGATGGTCAAAATGATGCCAGACATGAAGGGGGATTTCCCGTCCATGACGGAGCCTGTCTTCGGATCGCCCAGGATCGGATGATCGCCGAGGCACATGAAGCCGAGAACGGCAAGGCCGATGGCGGTCGCGATGAGGGCTTTGGTGACAGCGGCTTTCTTCTTCGGCGTGAGCTCGAGCGTTTCCTTATCAAGCTCATACTTGGTAAGATCTGCGCCTGCAAAGCGCGGTGCCATGAAGCGTTCGGTGACAAAGGTGCCTACGAGAGAAAGCGCGATGCAGGATGCCACGAGGAAATAGTAGTTGATCGCCGGAGATCCGGTGTAGTTCGGATCGATCATACGAGCTGCCGCTTCGGTGAAGCCATAGGCCAGAGAGTCCGACATGCCGATCATCATATTCGCACAGAAGCCGGCTGCGATGCTCGCAAAGGCGCAGAATACACCGAGGAGCGGGTGACGCCCCATGCTGAGGAAGATGACACCGGCCACAGGCGGCAGGACGACGAATGCCGCATCGCCTGCGACATTGCCATTGATGCCGACGAAAATGATTGCAAAGGTGACGATCGCCGGAGACGCGCTTCCCAAGATCTTCTGCATGAAGGCCGCAAGGAAGCCGCTCTTTTCCGCGACGCCCGCGCCGATGACGCAGACGAGCACCATGCCGAGCGGAGCAAAGCCAGAGAAGTTGCTGACGGCTTTCGACCAGATCATGCGAAGACCGTCGACGCTCAGAAGATTCACGACTTTGATGACTTTGTGTGTGCCCGGATGCACTGCTTCGGCTCCCATGGAGGCAAAGACGGCAGACAGCACGAGTACGATGCAGGCCAGCAGGATAAAGAGCGTGGCCGGATCAGGCAGCTTGTTCCCCGCCACTTCGACGGTGTTCAGGAACCTGTCCATCAAGGATTTCTTTTTGGTTTCTTCCATAAGTAACTCTCCCATTTGAAATGCCCATAAAAAAAATTCTGCACACGAAAAAAACTTCCGGTTGCAGAATCTTCATCGATGGGTTTGTGAAATTGTTCGGATTAAGTATACTCTAATTTTTCATGAAAAGCAAGTCTCACAAGAAAGCCCCCGCCGTCTTCATTTCCGTATCGCAGACGGTCGAAAGGAAACGGTCGAGGTAGCGGGCACACTCCGTGAAGAAGGATGCGGAAATCGAGCCTTCGAAAGGACTTCCCCAGCGGTAGCTGCGAAAGCGATTGAGTAGATCTCTCGCTCCCTCGGAAATGGCGAGCGGGTCTTCTATGGCTTCCGTAGGATCGTAACCCGCCGCAGCCAGTAGCTTGACGGCGGCGATGAAGGCGATGACGCGAGGATTTCTCTTTTCCGCCGCGCGGGCAGCGGCCATGAGGATGTCATAGGCTTCATCCTCCTTCTGCCCCACGGGATAGAGGGTAAGCACCAGCTCGATCACATAGTACCAGCAGGTCATGTCTTCGTAGGAAAGCTTCATCATGTCGAAAA
>JAIJLI010000172.1 GCA_022722495.1 Dialister sp.
CCTCTTTTCCCACGCGTCTTCGCATACGGTCGATGAGATCCGAAAGCGGTTTTCAAGAAATGCGGATTTCAAAAGAAAATCGATGGGGACGCACCCCTGCTGCATCGTGTGCGGGGCAGATCGGATTTCTCTTCTCCATGCGGTCCCTTATGGGACGCACGGCGAGTCACAAAAGGGGCTCATGCTTTGTCCGACCCATGCGGCACTTTTCTCCGCACATCTGATCTCTTTTTCAGATGCAGGCGAGCTTCTGGTGTCTCCTCGGATTTCCGAAAGGGAAAGGAAGCTCTATGGCCTTATCGTGGGAGAGAAGTCGAAGGCACCTTTCAGCCGCAGGCGGATGCTTACGCATCGAAAAATTTTTACAGAGGAAGGAAGAAAACTGAAATGATTTTATCCGGCAAAGAAATTGTGCGACATATGGGGGAAGAAATCATCATCGATCCCTTTGATCCGGAGAGGGTGAATCCGAACAGCTACAACCTCACTCTGGCTGATGAGCTGATGGTGTATGATCACTATGAGCTCGACATGAAGAAGAGAAATGAAGGCACGCTGCTCCATATCCCCGAGGAAGGCTATGTGCTGCAGCCGAATAAGCTCTACCTGGGACGGACGCATGAATATACAAAAACGAGATGCTTCGTACCGATGCTCGAGGGACGCTCATCCATCGGGCGTCTGGGTCTTTTCATCCATGTAACGGCAGGCTTCGGAGATGTGGGCTTCTCAGGGTACTGGACGCTGGAAATGTTCTGTGTACAGCCGATCCGCATCTATGCGGGGGTAGAGATCTGCCAGATCTATTTCCATACCGTTTTGGGGGAGGCAGACCGATATGACAGCGGAAAATATCAGAATAATCAAGGAATTCAGCCAAGTCTACTTTACAAAGACTTTGAAAAGTAGTATGATAATACCAACTTAATAACACTTGGAGCAAAGAAGCTGCAGCATGACAGGAGAGTTTTCTCTTTGTCTGCTGCTTTTTTTGTACTTTGCTTCGGTGCGGGAGTGCTTTTGAGAGTTCAAGGTATTTGCATTTTTTTGAATATTATTTCATTTTGCGGATGGAGTCTCGGAAGGCATCCTGTTTTTTAGGAAAGCATAAGAGTGGAATTCATCTCATGGAGGACATGCTTTCCACTTGGGGGAGACGTAGGAGGTCGACTATTATGAAAAAAGCAATGAAGAAAATGATCATGGCAGGTGCTCTTTGCATCGCAGGTGCAGCTCTGATTGCAGGCTGCGGCGATTCCGGTTCTTCTGCAGGCGGCGGAAAACAGTTCTTGAACATCGCTACCGGCGGTACTGCTGGTACTTATTACCCGCTGGGCGGCGCGCTCGCTGAACTGCTGAACCAGAATATCAAAGGCATGAATGCCTCCGCACAGTCTACCGGTGCATCCGTAGCCAATGTCAATATGCTGAAAGACGGCTCCGTGGATATCGCTTTCATCCAGAATGATATCGCTTACTATGCAGCCAACGGCAAGGAAATGTTCAAGGACAACAAGGTAGAAAACATCCGCGGTATCGCTGCACTCTATCCGGAAACTATCCAGTTCGTCACCACCGCTGACAAAGGCATCAAATCCATCGCTGACCTCAAGGGCAAAAAGGTCGCTGTCGGTGCTTCCGGCTCCGGTGCAGAAGCCAATGCTCGTCAGATCCTCGGTGCATATGGTCTGACCTATGATGATATCGATGCACAGTACCTCTCCTTTGGCGAAGCTGCTGATGCACTGAAGGATGGCAATGTCGATGTCGGCGTCGTCGTCGCAGGCTTCCCGACCGCAGCGATACAGGATCTGGCTGCCAATAAATCCGCAGCATTGGTCAATATCGATGCAGAACATGCGGACAAGCTGATGAAGCAGTATCCATACTTCACCAAGATCACCGTACCGAAGGGCACCTATCCTGGACAGGAAGAAGATGTCAACACCGTAGCCGTGAAATGCGTCATCGTTACCACCGATAAACTCTCTGATGATCTCGGCGAACAGATCGTCAAAGCCATCTACGAACACCTTGACCGCATGAAAGCTGCTCATGCTGTCGGCAAGTACATCACCAAGGATACTGCTCTGGAAGGCATGTCCATCAAGATGAATGCCGGCGCTGAAAAGTATCTGAAAGCGAAATAAGATAGCGGTCATCCGGCATCATGCAGAAGTCTCTAAGGCTCAGCGGGCTTTGTACATTGAACGGGGGGAGCGATGCACCTTCCGCATAGCAACCGCGCAGCCTCTGGCATAGCAAGCATGTGACGTATTCAAGTTCAATCCATATCGAAACACTGATCTGATCAGCGCTTTCCCTTATAGGAAGGAGGGAGAACGGGCTCATCTAAGGAGTCCGTTCTCACTTTCATTTCATGAAGAAAAAGAAAAACGGGAAATTAGAAACCATACTTATCGTTTTCGGGATGATCATCTGTGTGATAGTGACCGTGGGAGGCTGGTTTGTTCGTCAGGACTATCTTTTCGGACAGACAGCAGACGGATTCATCATCAGGCAGCGGGTGCGACCGGGTACACCGGTGACACTGGTGTACAGGCACTCGGTCCAGAAGACGATGATTCACGAGTACCTTGAAGTCAATGACATGGCGACGGGGCTCGTACTGAAGTCTACCAAATACCAATCCATGGGGGTAGGACTTCCTTTCTCCAAAGAAGATGGCGATTTCCGCGAAGAAGACGGTTGGTTTATTCTGGATAACATGAACCGTCCCTATCCGGAGCTCTCGATCCGTAACGGCGTGACGAATGAAGAAAAGGTCTATGTCGGAGATACGGAGTATGACCTCGCAAGCCTTATGCCTTTGGGAAAGGAACTTCATCTGTATGTAGCACCGCTGTACCAGGTGCTGTATAAGAAAAAAGAAATTAGGAGTTGATACAATTGGCTGATTTAGAGAAAAAGAACGTGCAGGCCGAAGGCGTTTCTGAAAATGGAGAAATGTCTGAGGAGCTGCAGAAGAAGTTAAAAGAGCTGGATAAAGAGTCAAATACAGCGGAATACAAAGGCATATGTGCCAAAGTCATCGCAGTCATCTGTATTTGCTTCTCGCTCTTCCAGATCTATACCGGGTTTTTCGGCGCACTGGATGCGATGATCCAGCGCTGTGTCCACCTGTCCTTCGGCATCTGCCTCGTCTATCTTCTCTGCCCGACGAAGAAAGCCTGGGTCAAGGAGGGGCGCTTCCATCCGATCGACGTGGTACTTGCCGTCCTTGCGATGATCCCACCCATTTACATTCTTGTGAACTACCAGCAACTCATCCTGCGCGCCGGCACCGTCACTCCGACGGATACCGTGATCGGGGTGCTTGGCATCGTGATGATCATCGAAGCGGCTCGCCGTATCGTAGGCCTTCCGATCGTCATTGTTGTCTGCTGCTTCCTTGCGTATGGGTTCTTCGGACCGTACCTCCCCGGGCCGCTCGCACATCGCGGGCTCACCATCAAGCAGATGGTCGGACACCTCTTCTTCACTACAGAGGGCGTCTTTGGTATCCCGATGGGCGTTTCCTCCACCTTCATTTTCCTCTTCATCCTTTTTGGTGCGTATCTGGAAAAGACAGGTCTTGGGAAATTCTTCATCGATATCGCCAATGCCATCGCTGGCTGGGCATCCGGCGGACCAGCTAAGGTCGCTGTCATTTCCTCGGCTCTGCAGGGTACGATCTCCGGTTCCTCGGTAGCGAACGTTGTAGGCTCTGGCTCCTTCACCATCCCGATGATGAAGAAACTGGGCTATCACAAGAATTTCGCCGGTGCCGTAGAAGCAGCCGCTTCTACCGGCGGCCAGCTGATGCCACCGATCATGGGCGCAGCCGCTTTCCTGATGGCGGAATTCGTCGGTATCCCCTATATGGAAGTCGTCAAGGCTGCCATCGTTCCTGCCATTCTCTACTTCATTGGTGTGTTCCTCGGTGTTCATTTCGAAGCGAAAAAGAATAACCTGCAGGGCACACCGAGAAGCGAGCTCCCGCCATGGGGCAAGATCCTGAAAGAAGAAGGGCATCTGGCCATTCCGCTGATCGCCATCATCGGTCTTTTGGCTTCCGGCTACACCCCGATGAAAGCGGCGCTTGCCGGTATCTTCATTTCCATCGCTTCTGCCATGCTTCGTGCGAATACCCGCATGAGCATCGCTGATATCATTGATGGTCTCATCAAAGGTGCCCGCGGTGCGCTCGGCGTCCTGATCGCATGCTCTTCCGCCGGTATGATCATCGGCATCGTCACCAAGACAGGTGTCGGCCTGAAGCTGGCTTCGGCTCTTGTTGATATCGCAGCAGGCAACTTCATCCTGCTTCTCTTCTGCACCATGATCACCTCGCTGATCCTCGGTATGGGCGTACCGACCACGGCGAACTACGTCATTACTTCGACCATCGCTGCCCCGGCTCTGATCTCCCTCGGTGTACCGATCTTGGCGGCGCATATGTTTGTTTTCTACTTCGGCATCATCGCCGATATCACCCCGCCAGTTGCGCTGGCTGCTTTCGCAGGTTCCGCGATCTCCGGCGGCGATCCTTTGAAGACTGGCGTCAATGCGTCGAAGCTCGGCATTGCGGCCTTCATTATCCCATATGTCTTCGTTCTTTCCCCTGAAATTCTGGGTATCAATGCGACACTCTTCTCCGTCACGGAAACCACTATCACCGCGCTTATCGGTATGGTCGGCGTCTCGGGTGCCATGATCGGACAGCTTTATTGCAAGGCGAATATTCTGGAGCGTCTTCTCCTTCTGGCGGGCGGTCTCTGCCTCATCGATCCGACCATCCTGACCGACATCATCGGCATTGCCGTACTGGGCGGCGTCTTCGCTATGCAGTATTTGAGAAGCAAAAAGAGCAAGTAAGCCATGCACGAAAGCCTGTGAAGGTTCACGGGGCGGAAAGCGCAAGCCTTAGTCAGCTCATGGACGGGCAGCAAAGGATAGAAACTTTGCTGCCCGTTTTTGCGTGCAGGAAGCCTGCGAAATACAGAGTAAGGGAACGCGGGCTCTGCGATCAGCTCGGTGTTTTTTTAGTTGCTTGAAAAGGCGGCGTATTTTGCTTTTTGCAGTCTGCTGGCAGGATGCATATAATAATAGGTAAGAGCATGCACATGAACGCATTTCTGAGGAGGAGATCATGCATATTTCATCCATGACCATTGATAACTACCGCACCTTCCGCCATGTCGTCTTTCAATTTGACAGACAGGTGAACTATATGGTAGGGGATAACAATATCGGTAAGAGCAATTTCCTCTGCCTCTTGAAATGGATCAGCCATGGGTATGGATTCCGTGAAGG
>JAIJLI010000173.1 GCA_022722495.1 Dialister sp.
CGGATAGTTTGCCCGCAGCGTCCGAAGCGCCGGCGTCACCAGCATGAGGTCACCGATGTGCATCGTATTGATGACGAGAATATTTTTGTATGTGGAAGTCATACACGTTTCCTTTGATTTCATAAATACACCCGGCATGTCGCTTAGTAGCTATGCGTCCTGCTCCGGGCTCTCCTTTTTCCAGTTTTTGCTAAGCACCAGAAGGCACCCTTGAACCAGCCAGAAGCTCTTCATGACGGCACCATTACCAAAATTATACTCCGTCAGCCCCTGCAGCACCAGCGCCAGCGCCGATGCACACATCATCAGGGCATATGGATTTCCTTCCTGCCAGAAGCGCTTGAAAGAGTAACCGATGAAGCAGGAGATCAACGTCATAAAGCCAGCAAAACCGATGAGCCCATTCTCTGCCAGCATCTGCATGAAGTTGTTATGAGCATGAGAAAGGAGCGGCTCTTTTGCTTCCGGCGAAATATATTTCTTCTGATAATTGTCCTTGTACTGTCCCAAGCCAACGCCCGTGACCGGGTGGTCTTTGAACATTTCATACGCGCTGTGCCAGATCAGAAGTCGCTCGTGATTGGACTGGTTTGTGGTATCCGTAATGCTTTGGGCACGTTGCACCAAGGGCGGGTATTGGGTAAGCCCTGCACCAACGGCAAGCAGGCAGCAAAGAATAACCGCGGCCAGCTTTTTTCGTTGCGTGAGATAATAAAGAAGCAGTAAGGAAATCGTGCAAACTACTGCCAGCCAAGCGCCTCTGGTTCCATTAAATAGCAAAGCTACCGCACATATCAGGAAAGATGCACCAGCCAATCCTCGTTCTCTACATGACCTTTGCTCATTAAAACTAAATGTAAACAACACTGGTAGATAAAGACAGAGCCACCCTGCCAGTGTCATGGGATTCCCGAAAAAACCTGCAGCGCGTGTATCACCACCGATGCCCTGATATATCGCGCATAATCCACTTAGTGTGATCCCGATAAGTGCAACACTCAATATTTTTTTAGCACTCTTTACCTCTTTCACTGCCACTGTGATAATAAAAAATGGCATCAGACGCCAAAGCCACAAATCGCTCCAAACTTTAAGACCACGCCCAATATGACCACTGGTAATAGCCGAAAGGAGCATGGTTCCCATAAAGAGTGCAACGCAGAAGTAATATTTCCTGTCCGTTATCTGCAACACTTTCCGATTTTTAAAAATATAACCCAAAAAGCAGGCTGTAGCAATACCAAGCGCCACATTCCCTACAGGAATGGAAATAAACGAAGCTAACGCAAAAAGCAACAGAAAAATATAACAGTATTTATTAGTCACGGTAGCTCATTCTCCCCTGCAATCAGTCTTTTTCAAAATATCCTGCACCAGCTGATACACCCGATCCACCGGAATGCTGCTCATCCTGCACTCCTTCGTCAGTGGATGATCTGCAATCAAAAAGTGGCAGTTCGAATTGCCATACGGGCCATTCCGCTTATGCGGCGTCGGCCCGAAGAGGGCGATGATGGGAGCGTGGACGGCGTTTGCGATATGGAGTGGACCGGTGTCACTGGAAATGTGGAGCGCCGCCATTTTTTCAAGAGCGGCGAGTTCTAAGAGGTTCGTCTGTCCCATAAGGTTCACGGTATACGGGGAAGGAGAGATTTTCCGGATGGCTTCGCCCATGGGCATCTCGCCTTTTGAGCCCGCAATGACGGTGGTGATCTTGTCTTCGGCGAGTTTCCTTGCAAGCTCTCCCCAGTACTCGATGGGCCATTTCTTATAGTCGCCCCGTGTCCCGGGGACGAGAAGGACATAGCTTCCCTTGACGCCGTTCGTCCGAAGAATCGTAGTGACAGTTTCCATTTCTTTTGTCAGATCCGGAAGGGGAAATTCGATCTTGTCTGCGGGGCAGCCCAGATAGCGCATGACGTCTAAGAGTTGCTCGATGATGTGTCCGTGCTTATGGGGCCCGGAAATGGGTTTGCTGAAGAGGAAGCTGCCTTCTCTGCCATCGTGATAGCCGATCTTTTTCTTACCGCCGGAGAGAAAGGAGATGAGCCCGCTCTTGGCGATCATCTGCAGGTCGATGACGAGGTCGAAGTGATGCGCATGCAGGTCTTTGCGGATTTCTTTCCAGTAGGAGAGCTGCTTGATGCGCTTCCGGTCGACGAGGTAGACTTCATCGATCCACGGCTTGCCGGGGAGGATCCCCGCAAAGGCGGGGTGTACGGCCCATGTGATCCTCGCTTCGGGATAGGCTTTACGCAGGGCGTAGAGAGAGGGGAGCGCGTGGATAATGTCTCCTAAGGAGCTCATTTTTATGATCAGGATGTTTTTATACGTCTTTGGCATGATGGATGTCCTTGGATTCGGCTGCGCTGCGCCGTATCTTGGGCGCTTTGGCGGATAGGGATGATAAAATATATTTCTATTTTATCACATTTCAGTATCTGCTTCGATGAAAATCTATTAAAAAAGGAATGCCCCCTTCTTCGAGCGTCCTGCTTTCAAGAGTTTGCTCAATTCACCGTGGATGATATATGCCGTCTCCCAGTCTCCTTGTCTATGAGTCTCCCCGTCTCATTCTCCCCAACACACAAAAATCCCCAGGACCATTCCCGGGGATTTTTTCATACAAGATTTATTCCGTGACGACGGAGACGTGGACGGTGCTGGTGACCTGCTGGTGGACCCAGACCTCTACGTCATATTCACCGACAGTCTTGATCGGCGCTTTGAGACGGATATTTTTCTTTTCGAGCTTGAATTTGTACTGCTTCTCGAGAGCTTCGCTGATGTCCTTGCCGGTGACGGAGCCGAAGATGCGGCCGTCTTCCCCGCTCTGGACTTTGATGACGACCTTGACGGCCTTGAGCTGGGAGGCCATGATGACGGCCTCGTCTGCTGCGACCTTGCTCTTGAATTCTTTCGCTTCCTGACGCTGGGAGGCGGTATTGAGGTTTGCCTTGGTGCCTTCTATGCCGAGGCCCTTGCGGATGAGCACGTTGCGGCCATACGCATCAGCGACTTCGATGACGTCGCCCTTTTTTCCCATTTTCTTTACGTCTTGCAGTAATACGACTTTCATTCTTTTTCCTCCTCTACTTGTTTACGGACTTGGGTCAGGATGACCTTTTCCGCTGCTTCTTTATTTCCATCTTTGCC
Source organism: Dialister sp. (assembly GCA_022722495.1). Classification (GTDB taxonomy): domain Bacteria; phylum Bacillota; class Negativicutes; order Veillonellales; family Dialisteraceae; genus Dialister. The sequence continues at coordinate 3,157 of JAIJLI010000173.1, forward strand.
CAGCTGGCAGCCTGCCACGGTGAGATGACCGCCGCCGCCCAAGGCTTCCATGACGACCTGTACATTGATCGAGCCGTCGGAGCGGGCAGAGAGACAGAGTCCATTGTCTGTGTGATAGAAAAGGAAACTGGTCCGGATCTCCTTCACGGTCACAAGGTAGTCTGCGATCTGTCCGGCGAGTACCTGGGAGTCTTCTGTTCCCTCCGGGCACTCGGCGATCGCGATATAGTTATCGATGAGCTTCATATGAGCCAGGATCTCTGCCTTGGTCTTGATGAAGTGGATGTCCTCCGCAAAGAGCCTGTGGACGAGCTTCGTATCTGCCCCGCAGCGGCGCAGGAAGCTCGCCGCATCGAAGGTACGAACGCTGGTCTGGACAGCGAAGTTCTTCGTATCGACGACGATGCCTGCATAGAGGCAGGATGCCTCGAGTTCATTCATTTCTTCATCCCCGCCGTAGTACTGGACGAGCTCGGTCACAAGCTCGGACGCCGATGAGGCGGATGGCTCCATGTATGTCAGAAGCGGCTGTCGGATGATGGAGGCCGCACGGCGGTGATGATCGATGACGACCTTTTTCACGGCTTTTTTGAGGACTTCCGGGGCTGCGACGAGCTCGGGGATGTGCGTATCGGTGATGATGACGACGGTCTTATCCGTCATGAGTCCCTTTGCCTCGCTCTCATCGATGAGGAGCCCTTCGGCGGCACCGCTCTTCTCGATGGCATCGACCATCTTGCGGCAGGTGTCACGCTCCTTCGAGAGGACGACATGCGCCTCAACATGGGAGGCGCGCGCGAGGTGGGCGACGCCGACCGCCGATCCCAAGGCATCGAAGTCTTCATGATTATGCCCCATGACGAGCACCATATCTGCGTCTTCGATGATCTCCTTCAGCGCCTGTGCGACGACGCGGACGCGCACACGGGTGGAGGAGACGGACGTCGGCGATTTCCCGCCGAAGGCCTTCACTTCCTTCCCGAGGCGGACGATGGCCTGATCCCCGCCGCGTCCAAGGGCGAGGTCAAGGGAGACCTGCGCCTCTTCGAACTGTTTCATGAAGGAATCGCTGCTCTGGACGATGCCGATAGAGAGCGTGACCGGGATGCGGTTCACCGTATGGATCGCGCGGACTGCATCGAGGATCTCGAAATTGCTCTCCATCATTTCCGCAAGTGCCTTGTGTGAAATGCACGCCACGAAATCATTCGTCGAGTACTGCTTGATGAAGCCCTCTTTCGCATTGAAGGAGGAGAGGACCTTCTCCGTGACATCCGAGAGCAGGGCCGAGCGCTCGACATCGGTGAGGTCTGCGGTGACCTCCGGCACATTGTCGATACGGATGAGGCAGAAGACCGGCCGCGCTTCATCGCACGCCTTCACCGCTTGTTCGACATCCGTGCGGTCCATGAAGTAGAATACCATGAAGTGCGTATCGTTCTTCTCCCCGGTGTCCAGAAATTTGTAGAAAACACGGAAGAAGGACTCACCCGCATGGCACTCGAACCACCCGGTCTTGCCCCAGATCTTGGAGATCTTCTGCCCGGTGATGAGATCCTGAAAACGGACTCCGACCTCGGCGCCCTCGCCGAGCCAGCCACGGAAGACATTGTTCGCCCAGACCAGCTCTTTCTTCTCATCCATCATCGCGATGCCGACAGGGAGGTTCTTCACCGCATACACCGTACCGGCCGAAACGCCCGAGGACAGATCATCCAGATAGCGCAGGAGCTTCTTCTCCTGCCCGTAGTCGGAGCGTTTCACATAGACGATGACCCCGGCCACGATGATAAAGAAGAGCAGCCCCAGCGGCCAATTCTGCGTGGCAAGCAGCAGTGCGGCCAGGAGCAGCAGGCCGATCATGAGCTTTGCAGTCCTCGTATATACCCATATATCGCTCAGCATAGTTGTCTCCTTTGTTCGTTACGAAATCGGGAGGCGGCCTGTCTCACGGGCAGCACCCGCCGATTTTTTCGACGATTCTTACTCTTTATCGTACTCGAAACAGGAGAAGAATGCAAGGGGGCAGAGGGGAGGCGTAAGTGTCAAGTTTTCCTCGGTAATTCATTTGACTGTCGATAATTACTATCTCCGTGGCTTCGGTTTAATCAGTATTTCTGTATCGCTTTGGCAA
>JAIJLI010000174.1 GCA_022722495.1 Dialister sp.
TAATCGTTACTTTCCCAAGCTGAGCTCCCTTATCTGCAATAATGTGGTCCTTGGTCGCGATAGAACCAGTTGTCTCAATCGTCCCATTTGTTCCGCTAATGCTGACGTTGTTGCCAGTAAGTTTCCCCAGGAGAACATCATCATTCAGGCCAACCTTATAAATCTTCTGCCCGTTGACTTCTGCTTCTTGTACATTGATGTTGCTGCCATTGACAACCTTGCTATGCTTTGCCGCTTCGGTTGCTACTGCGTGGAGCTGGCTGCCATTGACCGCATCGGTAGAGCCAGCAGTGACTGCGCCTGCTGCTACGCCGGTAATCTTGCCGTCTTCACTAATCGTTACTTTCCCAAGCTGAGCTCCCTTATCTGCAATAATGTGGTCCTTGGTCGCGATAGAACCAGTTGTCTCAATCGTCCCATTTGTTCCGCTAAGGCTGACGTTGTTGCCAGTAGGTTTCCCCAGGAGAACATTATCATTCAGGCCAACCTTGTTAATCTTCTGCCCGTTGACTTCTGCTTCTTGTACATTGATATTGCTGCCATTGACAACCTTAATGTCCACTGCTTGTGCCTCGCTCATTCCCATAACGCCAGTAAGAGCCAATGCAGCTAAAAAAGCGGCAGCGCATGTACGTGCACGGTTTCCTTTTCCATATCTTTTCGCAATTTTGTAAATCTGATTCATGATACATCCTCTCTTCCCTTTAAATACAGTGTAAAATGATGATCACAGACTCTCTTTCCTAAGAATTAGAAAAAACAACAAAAAGGCACCCCCACCTTTCTTCGGTTTCCCAGCATTCCTTGTTTCCTTCAGTTGTTTCATGAAGAGCTAAACAAAAAAGTTGATCATATAATAGTGATTAAGGTTTCATGTTTATGCGAAGCCTTAAACTATATATAAACAGTACCACACCCCCCCCGATTTCGTCAATATCTATATATTTTTTAGGCGTAACAGAAATCTATTAAGCTGTTCCCCAGTGACAGGGGGCCAGTATACCAGTAAAGCATTCCAGTTCAAGCTCTAGAAGCAGGGTATGGAGCAATCCATGTCCCGCGTTGGGCATTGCATCGACAATTGCCCAGTGGAAGGGTTCTGGGGAATTGTGAAGGCAGAAATGTATTTCCTGAACAAGTTCAGTAGCGGCGGCGAGCTGCGTTTGGCCATCGACCAATACGTCCATTTTTACAATTACGAACGTTTTCAGGAACGATTTGGATAAGGACACCAATGGAAGTTCGTACGGCAGCTCTGCACGCGAAGACCCCGGAACAGTTCCCGATTACCGAGAACAAACGGATTCAGAAATACAAAGCGAAATTCGCGGCATAACAAAAATGCCGCAAATCCCATGCTGATACTAAAACACCAACATGGAACTTACGGCTATAATTTTTTAGATATTTGCCATGTCTACCTTGACAGTGGCTGATCAGATCGGTACCGGCTTTTTGTGTGAACTATCGCTTTCCTTTGAAATCAGAATACGCGATTAGAATTTAATTTCCGCAGACACTACGAAAGTTCTCGGATCTGCAGCAAGAATCTGGTTTCCCTGATCCGCACTATACCAACCTTTCTTATTGGCCACATTGTAACACATTGCCGACCAAGTCACAGGGGTATGGCCCATGACAGACTCATACTTGAACCCCAAGTCGAAACGGTAATACTGTGGCACGGTGTAGGTTCCATGTCCAATATGGCTCTTGCCGATGTAGCTGGCTCTTCCCAGTACTGTCAAATCATCCGTTGCGTGATAAGCCAATGCCAGATTACCATTCCATTTCGGAATACCATCCGCTGTCATGCCGTTGAATTTGGGATTGCTGTATCTTGTCCAGATATAACGGTTGAACCCAATGGATGCAATAAAATCCAGTTTATCTCCAATCGTGCCGGCAGTTGTCCATTCGATTCCCTTATACTTTGTTTCCCCGTCATACTTGTAATAGTTATCCGATGTTGTTACAGTTCCAGGTTCTTTGGTTTCATACATAGCCAACGTATGCGTGAATTTACCCTTTTTCAGTTTGATACCGAACTCGTTACTCTTTGTCTTAGCCGGATCCAACAAATCGCCCTCATTCTTATATCCCTTACCTGTAGGAACTACGGTTCCACCAAGGAATGTCTCTGTGTGATTGGCATAAACAGAAAGCGATGGCGTAAAGCGATACACGATGCCATATGTCGGGCAGTTGCCATCGTAGTCTTTTTCATCTTTGATCGTTCCATTGGCGTTATAGCTACGGCTCTGGTAGCTGTGATGATGCAACCCGGCATTTACAATCAATTTATCGTCCATGAACTTCATGGTATCCATCAGTGTATAGCCCTTAGTCGTATACTTGCTGCCAAGACGCGTGCTGACTTTTGTCAAATCCGGTGCTGCCCAGTCATTGTTCTGATACAGATTGCCGATGTAAGTCCCCAATTTGCGAGGGGATGCTGTTCTATTGACCGCGCTGTTCCGATCCACGGCAAAGAGGAATTCATTTTTCATGAAGCCGAAATCATATTCTGAGTGAAGGCCCGTCCCAATATATCTGGCTGTGCTACCAGATGCACCAATGGTTAAGTCTCTTTTGAATGTACCACCAAAACTGCCATCCGGATTGAACTGCAAAATCCCGGCGGTCATAGCTGAGCCAGAAATATTGACCGGCGTATCGTTCCTCATAATTCCTGCATTCAGGAATGCTGTCCAATGGTCATTGAGCTTCTGGTCGTGGTTCAATGTCATCAGCCAGGTCTTGCTCTCTGTATATGCCCAGCTTGGATTCAAATTGTGCTTTCCATCTGGAGCCGCAGGCAAAAACGGCATCTTGCTCAAAGGATTCGCTTCAGTGGAAGCAACCGTCTGAAATAGGCTGTTTCCGCCTTTATGCAGACTTCTGGCATACCCCATAAGTAAGTTGGTCGAGCTATCAACACTTTGATGATCCAAATTAACGAAGATATTTCTATTCTTGAGTTTTTCTCCATGGGTAGCCAGATTCCCATCCCCAGTCAATGCATTGATGCGGATCCCCCATGCACCATCTTTTCCAAAGCGACGGCTCATATCGACGGACTCCTGCAGATTTCCTATACTGGTATACTTTACATTGGCGGTTGTTAACGGTTCTTTCTCCGCTACTTTGGAACGATAGTTTACTGTACCGCCAATGACATTTTGCGTGGTACTTCCGGAATAAACTAAAGATGGGCCTCCCAGCACATCAATATTTCCAATAAAGTTCGTTCCCATCGTGAAATTACTGTACATACCGGGGATATTATTGACACTCATCTGGGATGCTGTGGTATACCTGCCTCTCACGGACACCACATTGGGACTGGTGGTGCGACGAATGGATGGATTTAAAGAAAGAATATCCATCACTTCATTATTTCCGGAAATGGCAAAATCTTTAATAGACTGATCGGTGATGGTCATCGTAGCCGCAGGAAGCTCCATCATATCTTTATTACGAAGCATCCCCAAAGATGTATTTTGCGACAAATAGCCGCCGGCATAGGCCTTGTCTTTATCCGCATTGACGATCACTTCCTCCAGTACGGAAGTGTCAGCGGCCTGTACCCCCCCCGATTATTGTCAACCACACGGCTGTTGAAAGTAACATTTTCATAGACTTTTTCATAATGATTCTCCTCTTCTAATAAAAATAAAGCCCATTAGAAATTTCCCTGATGGTTTGGGCTGTATAAACATGACTTGCGCAAACATTTCTATAAGGAAGCAGGAATACACGACCATTTTTCACCGCAGGAATATCGCTGAATTCAGGAACCTGAATCTGCGCTAACGCATTAGCTCCTTCCTGCTCATTCCCATGATAGACAATAAACAAGGTATCCGCTCCACACATGCGAAGCTCCTCCCGACTGATAAATGGCGTATCGAACTGGATATTCGTACTGCCAAGCTTTCGAATAATATCACCCGACAGCAGTTTATCGCCGAATACTTCGATCTTATCTCTCATGAATTCGATAGTAATGACCCGTCTGGCCGGAACCTCTCTGGCTTTTGCGATTCCTTCATCTAAGGCGCTTTGGATATTTCTTACTATGCCATCCGCCACTTCTTCTTTTTGAAAAAGCCGTCCCATATTCTGAATGAACCTCATCTCTGTTTCTACAGTTGATGGCGGGAAAGGATCTACCGCAGGAACCGGTCCGGAATTTTCTTCGATATAAACGGGAATGTTTCTTTCTCGCCAGAACGCAGTATCACCTAGAGCTCCTTTGCGGAATGACATACGCCATCCAAGTATGAAATCAGGATGCATCATCAAGGCCGTCTCCCGATCCATCTCCGATGTGTAAAACACAGCCTTTGGCATTTTCTTTTGCAGCTCAGGGATCTGCTCCGCCTTGTCCCTGGTAATATACGCAGCGCAAATATGATTTTCTGCGTGCAATGCCAGCAATGCATCCAATATCTCTGGTCTGGCCACGATCACTCGCTCAGGAACTCCCTGCACTTGTATCTGCGTCGGTTTCCCATCAAAGTCAAAATTATTTATTGTTGTAGTTCCAGCCATTTTTTCCGGTAAAGATGGCGACTGGATAAAGCCGCATCCGGCGAACCAGAGCAGTCCGATGAGAAGCAAGACTGCCCGTATCAGTTTATCAATCATGAACCCTCTGCTATGAAACAGCTCTTTCGAGCAAACCATCTATGTTATCTTTCTTAATTATCTCATTACGTCCATCACATCTTAATATAACAGCAGTATACTCACTATAGCAGGTATATAGTCAAGCTGATTTTAGTAAAATATTATTTTATGAACTCAAATCTATTGCTGTCAAATTAAAGTTCCTCATCAAATTTGTGCTTCTATTTCAAATAAACATGTCGCTGTCCCCATAAGCCTCCAAAAAATAAAGTTTAGTCTATAGCTGCTATACGCCCAGCACATTCATAAAATAATGTGATGTGAATGACGTAAATACTCATCTATTGCAATCCCTCCGGAAACAAAAGAGCCATGTCAAATGCATCATGCATTTGACATGGCTCTTTGCTGTATGACAACACAAAATTACTTCCTCCAATGCTGCGGGATATAGACGATATGCATCCTTTCATTCTCCCCATAGTGGATCTCACAGTCCACGTCATAGAGCTTCTTGATGAAATCCGGTGTCAGAAGCGCCTTCGGCGTCCCTGCGCCGACCACCTCCCCACCCTGTATCGCGATCAGTCTATCACAATACATCGCTGCGATATTCAGGTCATGCACCGC
>JAIJLI010000175.1 GCA_022722495.1 Dialister sp.
TATGCGGAACCGCACGTACGGTGGTGTGGGAGGTCGGTAAATGTGAAAATAGGAGGCAAATGCCTTTTATGATTAGCATTTACCTCCTACCCGATTTTTCTCCATAGTAAATAGCCAGTGATGGGAAGCGAGGCTGCAGTAAGTGATGCCATGAACATAATGAGCTTACCAAAGAAACCTAAGATGATACCCTCGTGAATGTCCAGACTTGCATGAATGAGTTTGTCGGCGAAGGTTCCATCTTGGTATCTTCCTGCATAGGGTCCTGAACCTTTCAGTTCTTTCAGGGAGTATTGATCGAAGAAGAGATTGTCTTGTTTGTAATAAGAACCTTCTTCATGTACTACGCTTACACGATATGGAGCCAAACTATCTGATGGCAAGGAATAATAATATTGTATGGCGTGAGGAAACTCCTTCAGTATTTTGTCCTGCAACAAGTTGATGCTTGCAGGGGATTTTCCAACATTGGTGGAGTCGGACGCAGGTATTGTATACGCCTCCATGGTATTGCCTCCAGATACTATTTTATATATGCCTTGGCTGAACCAATCTAATCCGAAAATAAGTCCTGTGAGACTGATCGTAATCATTGGTAGAAGCATATAGAAACCTAGTACGCTATGTAAGTCGAAGATGAATCTTCTGGGTTTCAATGAATGATGAAAGGTAAGCCGTGACTTGAGACTTTTCTTGTTGAAACGCTTAGGTAGCCAGATAGCCAAACCTGTTAACAATGTCAAGAAGAACAGCAATACACCATAACTTACGAGCGGTTTGCCAATCTCCATGGGTAACCAAAGGCGAAGATGTCCATCCATCAAAAACTGAAAAAAATCAAAAGCATTTTCTGATTTTCTTTCTTGGTACAGTACGTTGCCATTATATGGATTCAGATAGATAGTACTTTTATCCTTTTCGGAAAAGTAATCTATCCAAACACTTTCATCTTTTCGCCCCATAGTAATGGCAGAAGGATTTGTATTTCCTTCTGCCTTATTAGCTATCTTTACAAGTTGTGAAACCTCTAGAAAAGACTCATTTTGTGGTGTCACTCTCTTCCATGGCCTAGTTATGGTACAAATCTCGTCTTTGAATAAGCATAGTGCTCCGGTCATACTAACGATGAAGACTATGATTCCTGTTGCAAGACCTATCCACAAATGTAATTTGCGACATGTTCTTTTTATGCTCATAACTGATTTTAAAATTTGAATAAACCTCCTAAGAATGAGGCTGAAATTCGAGCGCCACGTGTAGCCTTGGCGGTGGTAATATCTGTACGATAGATGTAAGTGCCATTTCCAGTGGAAACTGGTAAGTACACATAGTTGCCTTCATGCAGGCTAACGAACCTTCTTCCACCATTTCCATTGTGTACAGGAATGCCATCCACATCCTTAACCGTCTTGTTGACTAAGTCAATAATACAGCATTTAAGACTCTTGTCACCCCATCTGTCGTTGGATGTTTGAGGATTGATGGTACTCACTTCGGCAAAGATAAGCCCATTACCAATATAGGATATGTGGGCAGGTTTGAGCCCACCAGTCGCCTCCTCAAAATCAAAGAAGTAATTGCTGTCAAAGTCGGTGGTACCACTCTTTATCTTGAGGAAACCTGCATGCTTGGTACTTTGGGAGTAACCATTTGATATCGATGAGTTGGACATGACATACAAATCTCCTTGCTCATCCTTCACTAAACCATTGAAGGCGTTCCATGAACCACCAGGTCCCATCCTTGTATCTTTCATCAGTTTAACAATCTTCATATCGGGATAACTATATACTGCCACGAAACAAGTATCAGTATAAGCCGTCTCAAATGTGTTTGAGTTCATTGGCGTGTAAGTGACATAAAGATTACCTCCACTATATTGCATTCCAGTAATACTTGGCCAATCAAGATTGTCAAGAGGAGCCACTGGTGTATCTTTGTGGGTAGAAGTAATGGCTGCAGAGCTAGCATCCACCGTATAGAAGGTTAGCTTGTCTCCGCTTTCCTTCGATGCAGGAAGTTCCAAAGCCACCATAGTGTTGGCATCCACTTGGCAGAAGCCATTGATTGAACTATTGAAAACAAACTCTCCTTGTTCCTTGAGTAATCCATCCTCACCTCTTACCACATTGGTGGCATTTGTCACACCTAAACCACCTATGCAAAAAACGTTGTTCACGCCCATCTGATAATCGTGGTAACCGTTCTGCTCAATTCCTTTTCCTATGGCATTGATATTTCCATCCATGAGATTGTCGGCAGATACCACATAGTAAGTCGTATTTCCGCTAGAGGTTACTCCTAGACTGAGTACGTATGGGGCAAAAGGTATCTCTTGTTCAGAGGTCAAGTCTTCCTCACAGGATGACAGACCGCAGGTGGATGCTGCCAAGAATGCGAGCATCAGTATCTTGCTGTATATTCTTCTCATTTTATTTATTTCTACTTTAATTTTATGGGTTATTTTGTAATATAATATCTAAACTTAACGTTGAAGGAACGCCCAGGTTTCTGAAGACGGTAGTTATCGTACAATTTTTCATTGCTGATATCTGTGCATTCCAAGAGTATGCTATATCTGCCATCTTTCATGCTATATCCCACGGATACATTATGGCAGAACTGTTCTGGAATCACCTTCTTAGTAGCCTTGGCTCCTAGCCCCGTGAACGAGAGATAGTAATCGTGGATGTATTGTACATCATAGTTAAGCGAGAGCGAATTTCCCTTCTTTCCAAAGTCTAAAAAGTTATAGTCTGCATGACCATTCATGAAGAAATATGGAATGTTAGGAAGTCGCTGTCCATAAGTGATGTTTTCGTTCATTCCGTCACCCACGTAGGTGTTCTGCGATTTCTCATATCTCATCTTGTCCTTGATATCCTGAAATGTGAGGTTACCACTTACATGGAGGTTACGCTTGTAAGAGTATCCTAGCATAGCCTCGATGCCACGTGTATGTACGTTACCTATGTTATCGTAACTTGTAGTAGGGTTGTTGGTAAGACTCACTCCCTTCAGGATGAAATCCTTCGTGTCACGATAGATGTAGTTGACCTCTGCCTGCAGGCGATGCGAACCCAAGTTTTGGTCGTAGAGAAATCCTGCATTGAAGTTGTTGCTGCTTTCTGGCTTGAGGTCTGGGTTGCTCTTTTGCACCATGCCGTCACCAAACATTTCTACAGCCTCCGGCATTCTGAAGGCATGCTCAAAGGATACCTTAGCCTGCAATGATGGCAAGATATAATAGGTGGCAGCAGCCCCATATCCATAACGATGCTTGCGAGAGGTAAGCTGCTCCCATTTTTGTTCTTCGGTAAACTGATTCATTAACTTATGGGTTGAGCTATAGAGACGATACATCTTTCCGAACACATTGGCATTCCAGCGTGAAAATCTGATCTGGTATCCCAAGCCTGTAATATTCTTGGTAAGTTGCTGTGGCACATTGTTCATTTCATCGTCAGGATACATTTTGTCGTTACTTTTTCTGCGAGTAGCAATGAAGATATTGTTAAGGGTAACCGACTGGTGCTCGTCAACCACATAGTTTACGTTAGCATTAGCTTGCCATTGGCGTAACTTGATGGTAGCATCCGTGAGATAGCCTTCTCCGGCTGATGTGCTTGCAATATAATCTCCCTTCCAGTTATATTTTCTTGACAAGGTATCCACATTCTGAGTATTTACGATATTATAGGTACCATAGAGAGAAAGAGACAAGCCTGGCAACAATAAGTCATCCTTCTTATAACGAATGCTTGGAATGATTGACCAGCTCTTCGCCATTACACCGCCATAGACGGCATCCATTGTGGCACCGGTCTGAATGTGTTTCTTGTCATTAGAGGCTAACAAACCAAAGAGTAAATAGTCTGCCCATGATTTTTTCACCACACCAGTTTCCACTTTCAGGCCATAAGAATGATAACCATCGTTAAATCTTTTTACCCACTCATTTCCTTCTTGTTTATTGGTGGTCAAATTGACGATTGGCGCCCACACTTTATAGTCGTTGTCTGAGTAATTGCCGAAGACATTAGCACGGATGGTAAATCCCCCCTGGGTGGTTAAGGCACCATTGAGCGCAAAGCGATGAGTATTGTATGAGCCGAAAGAATAGGTGGCATCCAAATAATTGGCATTGTTGCGAGTAACGATGTTGACTGCACCACCAAGGGCATCAGAACCTAGGTATACTGGGAGAACACCTTTGTATACTTCTATTCTGTCGGCCATGTTTGCAGATATTGTACTCAGATTGAAGGACGAGCCAAAATTATCCATGGGAATTCCATCGATAAAAAACTTCACTTGGTTACCAGAGAAGCCATTCATGGAGAAACTATAGTTGGAGCCAAGTCCACCATCCTCTCTAATCTTCACTGATGTAACTGTGTTGAGAACCTTGTCCAGTGGAGTAGCCATTTGGTATTGCTTCTTTAGGTCAAGTACCGAAATAGCATAAGCCTGTTCCTGCATACGGCGAGCCTTTGACTTACCCACAATTTGCACCTCTTCCAAATTAATGGAATCCTTGCCAACTTGTGCCTGTAACTGACTATGAAAAAACAATCCAATCGTGAGGCACCAAATTACCTTTTTATTAATATTCTTTACCATTGTTGTAATTTGTAATTAATCTTTTTACCTTATATTTTTTGTGGGTGCAAAGGTAATGGTTATACTTCGAAGGTGCAATACCTAAAAATTGTGATTTTATATTTGTAAGCATTATTTGGAATAACATCTCAAATAACATCTCAATGAGAATAAAAAGTAATTTTGTCATCAAGCGAAATATCAAATCAGAAAGACATTTCTTTAAATTTCAGTTAATAACCTTGACCTTCATGACCGGATGAAGTAATAGAAAAATGAAAATGACCCTTAATGACTTTGACCCTTCATGACCGGATTTCCGGGTAGAACGAAAACGACCGCTCTCCTCATATTGAGGTGGGCGGTCGTTTTATTTTTTTATCCCATGCAGCTCGTTACTCCGAGCGTAGTAGCGATAGCGGTCAGAATGCTGATGGCTATCTGAAGAATTGTTTTCCAAGTGTTCGTTTTCATTTTTTTGAATGTTGAATGTTGAGTGTTGAATGTTGACTTTTTGTGGGCGGATAGGCTGGGGCTAGGGGCTAGCACCCTAGCCAGTCTATCCTTGGGCTATTCAAGGCCGTTGCCAGTATCGTCCTTGCCGGTAGTGCCGCCGCCTGATTCAGAGCCT
>JAIJLI010000176.1 GCA_022722495.1 Dialister sp.
AGATTGCAATAGCTTCCTTCCGAACAGACGTATGCTATCTGTTCGGAAGCCACTCTGAGCAAGAAGTTGGCATTTGATATGATGAGATATTCTTCCATACTGATAAGTTTGGTGCAAAGATAAGCAAAATATTTAAAAAGTATGGCTGGAGGTAGCGTGTTTTTTGTGAACCAATGGATTCGTTTTATAAAATACGTATTTAACCCATAAAATACGAGAAAAACAAGTTTTATTTCGGAATTTCATCTGTTTTTTATTCTTTTCTTCTCATTTTAGCGATATTTTTCGTATATTCGCATTCGCAATCGGGAAACCGACAACGTAAAAAATATAAAATGAATGCAAAAACAAATATCTTATGGCAAAGATTATTGTAAGAAACCAAACGATAAAGACGCTAACCAAGGATGGTGTTGATTACATCTGCATTACCGATATAGCAAGGCAGAAGAATCCCATTGAGCCCAAAGATGTGGTAAAGAATTGGTTGCGTACCAAAAATACCTTAGAGTACTTGGGACTTTGGGAGCAGTTGAACAACCCTAATTTTAAAGGGGTCGAATTCGACCCCCTTTTGAAAGAAGCGGGCTCGAATGCTTTTACGATGAGTCCGACTCGATGGGTGGAACTAACCAATGCAGTAGGTATCGTATGTAAGAATGGGGCGAATGGAGGCACTTATGCCCAAAGGGATATTGCCTTTAAGTTTGCCAGTTGGGTATCCGTGGAGTTCGAACTGTATTTGATAAAAGAGTTCCAACGCCTGAAGGAAGAAGAGCAAAAGCAGATAGGATGGTCTGCCAAGCGTGAGCTGTCTAAGATCAACTATCGTATTCATACGGATGCAGTCAAGGCAAATCTCATCCCAGCTGAGGTGACTCGTGAACAGGCAGCTCTAAAATATGCCGATGAAGCAGATGTCTTGAACATCGCCATGTTCGGAATGACAGCAAGACAATGGCGTGAACAGAATCCCGACAAGAAAGGCAACATCCGTGATTACGCCAGCATCAACGAGCTTATTTGCCTGTCGAATATGGAAAACCTCAACGCTGTGTTTATCAATGATGGAATGTCTCAGTCTGAGCGACTGATAAAACTCAATCAGATTGCCATTCAGCAAATGAAGATTCTTGAGGATGCAGGAGGTAGAAACCTGTTACAATAATCGTTTTTAGTTGTTGTGGAAATGAATATAGGTAGCAATTACTTCATTTAAAACCATAAAATAACAATTATACGTTAAAATATCATATCAAATTCTTCTTTGTGGTTAATTTTTATTATTTTTGCATCAGAATTCTTGTTTTTTTCATAAAACAAAGAAATGCTATCTTTTGATTGCAATAGTTCACGGATTGTTAAACTAAAAAAAAGTAAATAAGAAACAGACATTACACAAGAATGAAACGCTTAGGATTGAGCAATTCTCTGAATAGCCTTTCCTCAACAGAGACTTAAAATGAGGTTTACCTCAAAATCTTTAACCAAGCGCTTCCGTTCTATACTTTTTGGATATTGAGCTTAATGCTCTTGTTCTCATTATCTTGAATACCGCCAATTTTCAACGCACGAGGACAAGCAGGCAGGAGGTTCACGCTCATAAGGCGTGGACTGTTCTGTGCTTGTTGTGCGTGCAGGTCACTTGGCGGTAACCTAAGATAATGACAAGCGTAAGAACGGTTGCACGCCTTTTTTATATTAATATGAAGTTAAAATTATTATTGTTTATGTTGTTGTGCGTATTTACAACATCTGCTGCTCAGCACAAAATAAACAAAGGATGGTCTTTCTATCAAGAAGATGGAAAATGGGGAGTATTGTACAAAGGAGAACCCTGTCTCCTTCCACGGTTTGATGGTGTATCTGGAACCATTGAAAATGGAAAATTTGTATATAAGGAAAAAAATAAATATGGCATTTCCACAGTATGGAAAAAAGTAACAGAACCTTTCTGTGATTCTTTAATATGGATACATAACAGATATTATCCTGAAAGTTCAAGAGTTTTTGCCATCTATAAGAAAGATGGGAAATGGGGAATTTGTAGTACAGATGGAACTACAATATTAGCTCCTGCCTATCAAAAAATAGATAAAAACTTTTATGACTTTAGGGTTTTCCGAGTATATCCTTCTAAGTACGAAAAGAAGCCTTTACTCAGAAACATTTACTATTTTTTGGTAAATGATGGAACTTCTAACAAGATGATTGATGTCTTAGGTAAGACAATTATCTCCGATATTGGCAATTTTGAAGATTTTATATGCGCTGATGGTAAAGGAAATCAAGCCATAATAAAAACTGCCAAGAAAAAAGAATGGAGTAGAAAAGACAAAGATGAAACCGATAAATTAAAAGCTATTGATGCTAAAGTTTCTTCTGCAAATATGGTTACATCATTATATGGAGATTATCAAATTTGGGATAAAGATCATTATGATTATGCTGAACGATATGAAAATATGAAAAAACCAAGAATGTTATATTTTGGTGAAAGGACAAAAGCATTTGGTGATACTACAGTTATAGATGGCTTTGAAAGTATTGTAAACAACTATGGCTTCATTAGTACCCCATTAACATATGATTCTCCATATTTTAAGCTACAAAAGAATCCCATGGATATAATATCCTTGTTATATCTTGTAAATATGAATAAGATACACGCTCATTATTCACGTTTGGCAAGAACAGGCAAGGTATTTATTTATGATGAAGATATTCGCAATGGAAATGTTGAAAATGACATTGTTCGCATGGAGAAACGCCTTGTTGATTACCAAGGGTTGATTAATATGGCTAAAGAACTTAATGACACTCTTGCACATAATATTGTCAAGAAAGAATATGACAGATTAAAGACAAATTTAGAAGATTTGAAATTAGCATATGGAAAAGATTTAAAGCGTATAAATACGATTGACAAAATAGACAATTTTGCAAATACAGCAACTTCTGTTCTAAATTCTGTTGCCAATGCTATTGGTGGAACTTCAACGGGAACTACTTCAAACAGCTCTGTGGCAATAGGGAATACTTCTGTGAGTACAAATTCCATCAAACAAGGTTCTCAAATGTCCATGTCTGACCAAGTAAATTATAATTCATTACGCAACACTTACAACAAATGGGCTTCAGACCTCATGCAGATGAAGAATGCTAACGGAAAATACCAAAATGGATTTAAGGTTACCGACAAGAAGCACGCACAAGATGAAATGAAACGAATTCGAAAAAGTGCTATGCAAAAATGGGAAAAGGAGATACCTTATAATTCTATAGAGGATTGGTAATGAGAGTATTCTACAAAAGTGCTTCCGTTTTTCAAATTCTCAATTTCAAAAATAAAACCTTTTAGTAAAAATGTGCTTCCGTTCTTCAATAAGAAAAACGGAAACACGCTCTTAAAAACATAACAATGAAAATACTTCCGTTTATTAGTACAATAGACATGCTTAGCTATGGAAATGCTATGCAAGTTAGAACTGGGCAAACTTTAGTAGCTGAGAATATAAGTTATCATTCGTATGATCCGATGATGCGATTGGCTTTCAAAACTCCTGTAGAGAAGATGATTGTTGTTTATGTTGGTTTAAAAATAGAGAAATGCATTCTGTTTGTAAACTTCACATATGCATACAATGCGGTTGTTGAGCATTATTCAAAGATGGTAAATCCTCTTGATTTAATGAAAAGAGAGATGCCAAAGTTTTCTGAGGTCTATATGCAAAATGAACCAAACACCCCATTGTCCACATTATTTTTCAAAAAAGAAGATGATTGTGTACTTTTGGTGAAGCAAGGACCAGCATATTTATTGGAAACCAGTGAAGATTTGGAGATGGGTACTCTCGGTATGATTCGTAATTTTGCAAGAGTTATCCTTGAAGATATATACAATGCAAACGTTTTGGATTCTTGTGCAATGGCGAAGATTTCTTCCGATATTGCTGTTATAAAAACTTTTATTCCTGAATAACATGGACTATCTACCATTTATCTCGTCATTTGAGATGTTAGATGATAAGACAAGAAAGTTGTTACTTTCTAATCCTATAGTCACATCTTTTGAAGATGATGACCTGAAACAATTTCAAAAAATACAAAGAATCTGTTATATGCAGGATAATTGTTGTGCAATCATATATGTAGGGTATATGTACACAACTATTGCATACATGATTCAATTATCAAATTTGTATATAAATACTGTTAACGAGTTTGGAAAAATTGATTTTGAAAATAATCAATTCTATTTGGATATAAATAAGGGGAAGAAATACATACCTTATTTTACGACCTTATTTCAGAAAAGACAATGCCTCGAAGAGCCATACTTCTTGATAAATGGTGAGGCTGGCGAAATATTTGTAGCACAACAGTTCTCTGTTGATGACATCAAAACTCAAACAGATTTCACAAAAAGAGTATATGGGCTTTTTCAAATTGGTAGAAAACTTTATCAAGAGCAAGAAAAAGCAAAGGTCAATCTGAAAAAAGTATCATATGCTCGAGAAATAGCAATGGGTATAAAATTCTTGTTACATTTTACATAAAAGTCATGGATGGATTAGAGGATTTTATAGAAAATGGTATTGAATTTATTAAAAATCACATACCTTCAAATGATGGAAGCAACGATGTAGGAGATAGATTGTTTGATGATTGTTCTGAAAACACAATGGATTTTGTTGATAACTTATTTTCTGCCAATTATTCATCAATAAATCCTAGTGATTTCTCTTCTTTCTCGGATGCATTTGGAAATGCTATGGAATTAGACGATGCGAACTTTGACGATGGGTACACAAATTGTGATTTTGCAAATAGCAGTGAGGACAACAACAGTGAGCCAAGTTTCACTGGCAATGACGATAAATATTCAGATGAAGAGTATAATCGAAAAATGGCAGATGCAGCATTGAAAGAAGAAGAATATTTGCGAAAGAAAGGTGATGTCAAAGGGGCTGAGGCCGCTCATAATCTTGCAATGAAACATATCGGTAGAATAAAGAACTAAAAAATGGGAAGGATGTATGATATAATAAGCAATTGGTATATCATACATCTTTATTTACCAATGATGAGTGTCGGACAATCCACCGTATTGTGGCGTGGCATACATTCCAGGGGGTGTAATTTAAACTGTGTCAAGGCTTGTTCTTAACTTTCATTCCCACTCCCTGCTGGGGGCATGCCCCCAGCAGGGAAATCTTTTCGGCTGCAA
>JAIJLI010000177.1 GCA_022722495.1 Dialister sp.
ATCAGCGAGATACCATTCAGCAAGACTACAGGCAGCCTCATCGATTCTATCACCAAAGCGGTAGAAAAGGGTAAGATTAAGGCACGCAAGGTAGATGATGTTACTTCGGCGAATGTTGAGATTCTTGTGCATCTTGCTCCAGGTACCTCATCAGATAAAACGATGGATGCACTCTACGCATTCAGCGATTGCGAAATCAACATCTCGCCCAACTGCTGCGTCATCGAAGACAACAAGCCTGTTTTCCTCACCATCAGCGATGTGTTGCGCCACAGCGTAGCCCGCACAATGGGATTGCTGCGCAAGGAACTGATGATCAGAAAGGGTGAATTGGAGGAGCAGCTCTTCTTCTCTTCTCTCGAACGGATTTTCATCGAGGAACGCATTTACAAGGAGCGAAAGTTTGAGCAGAGTAAGAGTCAGGATGAGGTTGTTGCTTTCATCGATTCAAAACTCGAACCATTCAAGGACAAACTCTTTACTGCCGAAGTAGACGGTAAAGGTATGGTAGAATATGCCTTCCATCGGGAAATTACCCGCGAAGATATTCTCAAGCTTCTGGAAATCAAGATGCAGCGCATCCTTAAATATAATAAGGATAAGGCAGATGAACTGCTGATGAAGATTAAGGCTGAACTTGCTGAGATTGAGAACGACCTGGCTCACATGACTGATGTTACCATCAACTGGTTTGAATATCTCAAAGGCAAGTATGGAAAGAACCATCCTCGCAAAACAGAAATCAGAAACTTCGATACCATTGAGGTGACTAAGGTGGTAGAGGCTAACCAGAAACTCTACATCAACCGTCAGGAAGGCTTCGTTGGTACAGGTTTGAAGAAGGATGAATTCGTATGCAACTGCTCCGACCTCGATGACATCATCATCTTTTATAAGGATGGTAAGTTTAAAGTCACCAAGGTAGCCGACAAAATATTCGTCGGTAAGAATATCCTCCATGTACAGGTATTCAAGAAGAACGACAAGCGCACCATCTACAACTGTGTTTACCGCGACGGCAAACAAGGCGATTACTTCATCAAGCGATTCAACGTAACCGCCATGACCCGCGACAAGTTGTATGACATCACCCAGGGCACACCTGGCAGCCGCGTCATCTATTTCACCGCCAACCCGAATGGAGAGGCAGAAATCATCAAGTGTACGATGGAGCCCGACCTGACGAAGAAGCGCCAGAGCATCTTCCTGGAGAAAGATTTCTCAGACATTCTGATCAAGGGACGTGCTGCCAAAGGTAATCTCCTTACCAAGCGCACCATTCGCCGCATCGGTCTGAAGAGTCACGGCCACAGCACGTTAGGAGGCAGAAAGGTTTGGTTCGACCCAGACGTAAACCGCATCAACTACGATGAGAACGGCCGATTCCTGGGCGAATTCAATGATGATGATTCTATCTTGGTTGTACTCGACAACGGTGAATTCTACATCACTAATTTCGATGTCAACAACCACTACGAGGACAACATACGCATCATCGAGAAGTGGAATCCGAACAAGGTATGGACTGCCGTGCTCTACGATGCCGACAATGACAACAATCTCTACATCAAGCGTTTCCGCATGGAGGCGATAAAGCGTCCGCAGAGTTATCTCGGCGAGAACGAGAAAAACCGTCTGGTATTGCTTACCGACACGCCATTCCCGCGCATCGAAGTGAACTTGGCTCCTGCCAAGGCTCCCGACGGAACCGAACAGCCGCGCCAGCCCATCATCATCGACGCGGAGGAGTTTATCGGCGTGAAGGGATATAAGGCGAAGGGCAAGCGTGTCACCACGCTGGACGTAACGGACGTGAAGGAGCTGAAACCCACACGACAGCCCGAGCCAGAACCGGAAGACGACAAAGAGGAGCGTCATGACGACACACCGCAGGAGAATCTCGACCCCGATGCAGGCAAGAGCCAGCAGCAGGTGATTGACGAGATGACCGGACAGCTCCGCCTCTTCTCCAACGAAGAAGACATGTAGGACTATAAATATATATATAATGTAGTGCTATGAACATAATCAGGACCATACTGGCGGTGGCTGTCATTCTGCTGACAGCCACGCCACCAGCCAAAGCCGAGTTGCCGGAGAAGCGCAAGACCACCTCGCTGCTTCTCGGCGTAGGCCATACCAACATCCTCGACACATATCTCTCGCCGGAGAAATACAACGGCATCAACCTTACGCTCGTCTCACACACCATGCGTGAGAACGCCTCATCGTGGGCACGAACCATACACCACGAGGGCAACATAGCCTTCGCGGACAACCGTTCGGGCAACGGTGGCGAGATGGCTGGCTCATACACGTTCCGCTATGCCATGCTCCACAAATGGCGCTTAGGCATAGGACGACGCACGCTGAGAGTGATGGCGGGTGGCGCCGTCAACACCAATCTCGGCTTCGTATATAACACCCGCAACGGCAACAATCCTGCCAATGCACGCCTATCGCTCGACATAGGACCGGCAGTGGCGTTCGACCTGCCTCTTGGCGCACCCGGACATTTCCGCGGCGTGTCAATAAGCCCCGGCGACTGCGCCCACTATCCAGCCGTTATCCGCTATGAGGCGTCTGCTCCGCTTGCAGGACTGATGTTCTCGCCCAACTACGGACAGACTTACTACGAGATATTCACACAAGGCAATTATGACCATAATGTCGTGCCCACCACCATCGGTTCCACGCCGTCGTTTAGACAGATGCTCACCGTTGACTTCCGTCTGGCACGCACCACGTGGCGCATCGGATATCTCGGAACCATAGAGCAGGCACACGTCAACAACCTCAAGCAACACACTTACACGCACTCATTGGTGATAGGCTTCGTAAAGAAGTTCAACTGGAAGCCTATCAGATAAACAAAGTCGTCAAACGTACGGTATTTCAGGCGGAACGCTGAGTATTTCTCGGCGTTCACTGATTATATTTCATTATTATGTAATACATCTCTAACTTTGTAAATGGAATATACAATGACCACACACATGAATTACCGCAAGGAACACATTATCTATACCTCTATATGGCTTTTGCTGTACCTCTCGCCGTTGGCGAGCCTGTATATGCGAATGTCGTCAAATCCCAACATCGCTTTTTCATGGCATGAGATTCTCAACGCATGGGCGTTTAATACCATCTGGCTCGTTCTGATGCTCATCCATAACTTCCTGCTGCTGCCCGTCCTTATCATCAAGCGGCGCACGTGGCAGTATATGCTGCTGTCGTTGCTGCTGCTCGTTTCATGCACATACGCCACCTATCTTGTCAGACCTATGCATCCAAGATACGCCGAGATATACGACACAAGGGAGATGATCGACAGAAACTATTATATCTGCGGAGAGTCTGGCAGAGGGCATACTCCACAACTGTGTTGGGAATTGGAGCACAACCCTAAAGAAGACCTGTGCAGAAAGCCGATACACGGAGGCAAGAACTTTCCTATACAAAGGCACAATCCCGACGAACTGCGACCGCTCGGCCCATTGGCATTCCTCGGACCGGGAGAAGCTGTGGCGTTCATCGGAGGACTGCTGCTCATGGGCATGAACCTCGGCGTGAAGCTATACTTCAAGACGCAGGAAGACCGCGAACAGCGGGAGAAGCTGGAGAAGCAAGACCTTGAACGACAACTCGAATATCTGCGTTATCAGGTCAATCCGCATTTCTTCATGAACACCCTGAACAACATCCACGCCCTCGTCGACATCAATCCTGAACGAGCCAAGACCACCATTGTGGAGCTATCGAAGATGATGCGTTACATCCTCTATGAGGGCGACAAGAAGCTCATCCCCATACAGCGCGAGGCGCTGTTCCTGAAGAACTACATCGAGCTGATGCGACTGCGCTATTCCAGCCGTGTGAGCATCAATCTTGACATACCCGAGATGATGCCTGACGTGATGCTGCCTCCGCTGCTGCTCATCATCTTCGTGGAGAACGCCTTCAAGCACGGAGTAAGCTACGCAGCACCGTCGTTCATCGACATCAAGGTGGAGGTGACGCAGGATAAACTGAAGTTCAGATGCCGAAACAGCCGGCAGGAACAGAAGCCGGACGAGAAGAAAAAGAAGGGAGGCGTGGGACTTGCCAATGCCCGCCGCCGACTTGACCTGCTGTTCCCCAACCAGTACAGCCTCGAGATAAAGGAGAACGACAAGGAATACGACGTGCAGCTCGAGATTCCCTTAAGCAAGAACAACAGCTAAACCAACCACCAAACACATCATAAATATGATCAGAACTCTCGTTATCGACGACGAACCGCTCGCCCTGCAACAGCTGGCGGCTTACGTCGGAAAGATACCATACCTCACTCTCGTCGGCGAATGCCAAAGCGCTCTTGAGGCACGCGACATCATAGCACGCGAGCAGATCGACGCCATATTCATCGACATCAACATGCCTGACCTTAACGGCATGGACTTCGTGCGCTCGCTCGCAGCACCGCCCATCGTGGTGTTCACCACCGCTTACTCGGAATATGCCATCGACGGATACAAGGTGGATGCAGCCGACTACCTCCTCAAGCCGTTCTCGCTGGACGACTTCCGCAAGGCGGCACAGCGCGTAAAGCGACGCTATGACATGGAGATGGCGGCAGACCTGCCGCTTCCGTCTGCCGATGAGCCCACAGAAGAGAAAACCTTGCACGACGACGACACCATCTTCCTCAAGACCGAACACCGCGTAGTGCGTGTCAACATAGCGGACATACGCTACGTGGAGGGAATGTCCGAATACCTGAAGGTGCACCTTGAGAACGAGCGCCCAATCATCATGCTCCTAAGCATGAAGAAGATGGAGGAACGTCTGCCCTCCTCTTTCGTACGCATCCACCGATCCTACATCGTCAACATGAAGAAGGTGAAGGAGGTGACAAAGAACCGAATAGTGATGGACGCCGACACCTATCTGCCCATCGGCGACATATATAAGGAATCACTCACAAGCTATCTCGCAGACAAATACTTGGGAAGATAAAAAAACTCCTAAATCCTAATTCGGACGCCTTCCCGTCCGCTATGCAAATATTGTACAAAGAGTAAAAACCTGTTACAAAATAAAAATTGATTCTGGAGTTCCGGTTTGCTGTTTTTTCGGTATTTTGCTGCACAAACAGCACCCACACCATACGATAGAGCCACTTTTACACTACGATATGACTTAATACAGATTTGCTTTACACGGTTTTAACAATTCAAAAA
>JAIJLI010000178.1 GCA_022722495.1 Dialister sp.
CATCAAGGAGATCTATGGCTCCGTGGAAGAAGTCGAGGTACTGAGGAGGGCTAGTAAATGACACAGCACGCTCCCGTATTTATCGTACTCCTGCCGCTGACCGGCTCGCTTCTCTGCATGCTTTTCTCCCGCATCAGCCGCAATCTGGGCTCCTACATCGTGATGGCTTCCATCGCGGGCGCCTTTGCGAGTGCCTGCCTGGTATTACAGCATGTGCTTGAAAATGGCGGAGCGACCTGGCACTACATGATGGGCGGCTGGATCCCGCCGATCGGCATCGAATTTGCGCTGGACCCGTTGAACAGCATCCTTGCGGTGCTGGTCACCTTTATTTCCATGCTCGTCTCTCTCTACAGCCGGCCTTTTGTGAAAGAGGAGGACTGGCTCCATGTAGGCGGCTACTATACGCTCTTCGGTCTTCTGACGGTCGGCCTTTCCGGCATGATCATCACCGGCGACGTATTCAACCTCTATGTGTATCTGGAGATCATGTCGCTTTCCGGCTATGCGCTGATCGCGCTGGGCGGGCGGAAATCCATGCTGGCGGCCTTCCGCTACCTCCTCATCGGGACCATCGGCGCGTCCCTCTACCTGCTGGGTGTCGGCTATCTCTATGCGATGACCGGTACGCTCAATATGGCAGACCTCGCGCAGCTCATCATCCCGCATCTGCATTCGCCGCTCTTTGCCATGGCAGTCGCCTGCTTTTTGATCGGCTTCGGCATCAAGATGGCACTTTTCCCGCTGCATGGCTGGCAGCCGGATGCTTACACCTACGCACATCCGGGCGCAGCCGCTTTCATCGCAGGCCTCATGAGCAAGGCACCGGCGTATGCACTCATCCGTTTTATTTACTACATTTTCCAGGTCGATAATCCGGTCGTGGAAAGTGCGCTGAATGTGCTGGGGATCTTAGGCGTATGCGGTATCCTGATCGGCTCTGTCATGGCGATGGCGCAGTACGACTTCCGCCGCATGCTTGCGTATTCCTCGGTCGCACAGATTGGCTACATCGCCATTGGTCTGGCGATGGGCAATATGTACGGCTTCATCGGTGCCGTGATGCACATCATCAACCACGCCTTCATGAAGAGCTCGCTCTTCCTCGTCATCGGCGGGATCCAGTACCGCTTTGGCGAAGTGAATCTGTACCGCTTGGGCGGCCTCAATAAGAAGATGGCTATCAGCTCCATCACCGTGGCGCTGGCAGCGCTTTCCATGATCGGGCTGCCGCCGACCTGCGGCTTCTTCAGCAAGTGGTATCTCATGCTGGGGGCTTACACCGGCGGAGAGTATTTCTATATCTTCGTACTGGTGATCAGCTCGCTTCTCAATGCGATCTACTTCTTCCGCATCATTGAGCAGATGTTCGTCCAGCGGGAAGCCTCTCTGACAGAGGTGCATCCGCATAAGGGTAAGCTGGGGCTGCCGCTGCCGATGGTCATCCCGATCCTCATCATGGGCATCATGATCATCGCACTGGGCTTTGGCAATGCGACCATCGTGACTGATGTGATTAAACTGGGACTGCCGGGGGTGTTTCTGAGATGACGATCATAGACTGCAGACCATTTCTGGCGGTAGGCGTTTCCTTCTTCGCTGCGATCCTGATCGCATTCAGCAGAAAATGGCCCAATGTACGTGAGGCATGGAGCGCCATCGCTTCCGTGATCATGTTTGGCATCATCCTTTCCATGGTGCCGGGGGTCCTGGATGGCAATCAGTACGAGTGGACCCTCTGCCGCATCACCGATACCCTGGGGCTCACGCTGAAGACGGATCCGGCGGGCATGATCTTTGCGACGCTGGCCTCCATGCTCTGGGTACCGATGAACTTTTACTCCATCGGCTACATGCGATGCAACAATGAAAAAGAACAGACCGGCTACTTCGCGGCCTTCGCGGTCTGCCTCTCTGCGGTCATGGGCATCGCCATGGCGTCGAACCTCATCACCTTCTTTATTTTCTACGAACTTTTGACCCTTGCGAGCTACCCTCTGGTGCTTCATAAGAGAAATGCAGAAGCACTCTCTGCGAGCCGCAAATACCTCATTTATACACTGATCTCCGGTCAGCTCTTCCTCGCCGGCATCATCGCCGTCTACTGCATCGCAGGGACTGTCGACTTCAAGCCGGGTGGCTTCCTCACCCCGGACATGGCTCCGAAGTGGGTGCTCCAGTTCATCTTCATCCTGATGATCATGGCAGGCTCCGTCAAGGCGGCTGTCATGCCGCTGCACGGCTGGCTGCCGGCAGCCATGATCGCGCCGACTCCGGTCTCCGCCCTGCTGCATGCGGTGGCTGTCGTCAAGACCGGCGTTTTCGCCGTCCTCCGTGTCATCGGATTTGTTTTCGGACCGCAGCTCCTCTCCCAGATCGGCGTCGTGGACGTCCTGGCATGGTTCGCGGCCGGCAGTATCATTATCTCCTCCCTCATCGCCATGAGGCAGGATCACCTGAAACGACGTCTGGCTTTCTCGACAGTCGGCCAGCTCTCCTACATCGTGCTAGGTGCGGCTCTGCTCTCGCCGCTGTCCATCAAGGGCGCGTACCTGCACTTGGTCGCCCACGCGGTCATGAAGATCACGCTCTTCATGTGCGCCGGCCTCATCATTGCACGAACGCACCGCAATAACATCAGCGAGCTCTATGGCATCGGGAAGAAGCTCCCGGTCACCATGGCCTGCTTCACCATCGCTTCTCTGGGAATCGCAGGCACACCATTCCTGGTCGGCTTCGTCAGTAAGTGGAACCTCGCTCTCGGCGCGCTGCAGGCGGGGAAACCTCTCTACATCCTGATCTGGGTCGCCAGTGCGCTCCTCGCAGCGGCTTACCTGATGCCGGTCGTCCGCATGGCTTACTTCCGGCATGACCCGCAGGAAAAATTCCGTAAGTACGGGGCATTCAGCTATTCCATGCTGATCCCGATCTGCATCACGACAGCGCTTGCCGTCATCCTTGGCGTACTGCCGGATGTATATCCGCATTTCTATGATCTGGCCGATATGGCCGCAAGTGGCATCTGTGCCGGATGGAACGGGGGGTGGCTGAAATGACGAAGAAAAGAATTTATATCCTGGCCGCTGTCATTCTGCTCGTCTCCTGCGCGGCTGAGATCGCAGGCATACACCTGCACAGCCCATCATGGTGGCCGTTGCCCTTCGGTTATGATATTTTCTTTGGGTTTGTGTCGGGATGGATCCTGATCATCCTCGCCAAGCTCATCATGGCGCCGCTCCTGCAGCGCCATGAGAACTACTATACACGCGGAGGAGGTGGTCACATTGAGTAATGCATGGCATCCCGGCATCATCCTCATTCTCGTCGGACTCATTGCGGTCATTGTACCGAAAGCGCTTCGGAGAGTGGTCCTTGCCATCGGCCCCTTTGCCGCCCTTGCTGCCGCGCTCACCATGCCGATGGGCACAGACCTCTCCATGGAATTCTTTGGCACCGGCTATATCCTAGACTACTTCCATGTGGACGGCTTAAGCTATGTTTTCTGCATGATCTTTGCTCTGATGGCCTGCATCGGCGGGATCTACTCCTGCCACAATGACAGCCGCATCGAAGCCTTCGCCTCCATGGCCTACGCCGGATGTGCGCTTGGCGTCACTCTTGCCAAGGACTGGATGACCTTCATCGCCTTCTGGGAAGGCCTTGCGGTGACATCCCTCTTCCTCATCTGGTGCCACCACACCCCGGCCTCGCGCCGCGCAGGCTACCGCTACCTCATGGTCCACATGCTGGGCGGAAACCTTCTACTCTATGGCATCTTCCTCGAGGTCGGTGCTGGAAACGGTCTCGTCATGAACCTCTCAGCGGGCGCACACAATCTGCCCTTCTGGGCGATCCTCATCGGCATCGCCGTGAATGCGGCCATCCCTCCGGTGAATGCATGGCTGGTCGATGCGTATCCAGAAGGCACCATCACCGGCTCCGTTTTCCTTTCCTCATTCACCACGAAGGTCGCCGTCTATGCGCTCATCCGCATCTTTGCAGGGACCGACTTCCTCATGGCTGCCGGCTGCTTCATGGCGCTCTATGGGGCGCTTTATGCGATCATGGAAAATGATATGCGCCGCCTTCTCGGCTACCATATCATCAGTCAGGTCGGTTTCATGGTCGCCGGTGTCGGCGTCGGCACGGCGATGGCACTGAACGGCGCAGCGGCGCATGCCTTCTCGCATATCCTCTATAAGTCGCTCCTCTTTATGTGCGCGGGCGCGATCATCTATGCGACAGGCATCCGCAAGATCAATCAGCTCTCCGGCATGGCAAAGAGAATGCCATTCGTCGCTCTCTGCTTCTTCGTCGCTGCCTTCTCCATTTCCGGCGTACCGTTTTTCAATGGCTTCATCAGTAAGACCATCACCATCGCGGCCGCGGCAGAAGCCGGCTATGACTGGGTCTACACACTGCTTGAGCTTGCCAGCGTCGGTACTTTTTTATCCATCACACTGAAGATGGGCTACTTCATTTTCCTTCGGAAAGAGGGAAAAGACATTGTCATGAAGCACAAGCTCCCGAAGAATATGTACGTCGCGATGGGCCTTGGCGCCTGCCTCTGCTTCCTCTACGGCGTATATCCGGATCTGCTTTACCGCTTCCTGCCATTCGGCACCATCACCTACGAGCCTTTCACGGCAGCCCACCTCCTGTCTTATGTAGAGATCCTTGTCGTCACCATGGTGCCGTTCATGATGTTCCTTCCGCGGATGGAGCCGCACACCGCCCTCAGCCTCGATACCGACTGGTTCTACAGAAAGCCCTTCGCGGCGATCATGAACTTCGTGAGCGGACTCATGTGCGCACTCTGCAAAGGCCTTGGCGATGCCTGGGGCATTGCAAATGATAAATTCATGGATCTCACGAGCAATCCGATGGACTTCCTGGATGCACGTCCTTTCCGGAAACGCACGCATTACAATCCGGAAAACTACCGTACCTCCATCGCTGATCCGATGATGATCATCCTGACGGTCCTCGTCAGCTGTGCAGCGTATTTCATCACGTCGCTCAGATTTTAAAAAGGAGCTCTTCCGAAAGGGAGAGCTCCTTTTTGTTGGGATGGTTCAGGGGGCAATGCTATTAAGTTAAGGAAATCGTTAGCTACGTAACGTCTTGCTTCCCCCTTCGGGGGAAGTGCCGAAGGCAATAGGGGCATGCTAGCGGTATAGCGT
>JAIJLI010000179.1 GCA_022722495.1 Dialister sp.
CTGCCATTTCATCGACGGAGTCCTTGAGTTCGGCTGCATCGCGATTTCTGAAGATGAAGATATCGCTGACCGCACCGGCACGTTCAAAGGCTCTCGCGCAGTCGACTTCACAGTTGTTGCCCGGCATGGTCGGGATGAAGACGCGCGGACGCGAAAGATTCGTATGGACATAGAACTGCGGGATCGCTTTCGTTTCCGGAAGGATCGGCGCTTCTTTCTGGATGTCTGCTGCGCGGCGCGGGAAGATCGGATCGAGCGTACCTTCATAGGAGCGCAGGAGCTCTTCGACGGCGATCTCTTCCCCGCAGAGCTTCATGCTGTCCCCGCCGACGGTGCCGAGGATCTTCGTGTGCGGCTGTTTGGCAAATTCCTCTGCCAGTTCTGGCGTAGTTTCTACAAGGATCGCGCCATAGAAATTGCTGAAGTATTTGAAGAGCGGCAGATTTTCACCAAAGGTGACGCCGAGCTTGTTGCCGAAGGCCATCTTGGCTGCGGTCACTGCGACGCCGCCGTGTTCGACCGCTTTCATCGCTGCGATGTGTCCGGCCTTCACTTCCTGATAGAGGAAATCCGCATGCGCTTTGAATACATCAAGAAGCGGCATGCCGGCTTCGTCCTTCGGCTGGCCGAAGAGGACGAGGACATCGCCTTCCTTCTTGAGTTCCTGGCTGACAGCTTCGGAGGCTTTCCCCGGAGCGATAGCGAAGGAAACGAGCGTCGGCGGGACGTGGATATCATTGAAGGTACCGCTCATGGAGTCCTTGCCGCCGATCGCTCCCAGACCAAGGCTTTCCTGCATATGGAAAGCACCGAGGAGTGCGGCCGCCGGTTTGCCCCAGCTGGTCTTGTCAGTGAGCTTTTCGAAGTATTCCTGCAGCGTCAGATAGGCTTTTCTCCAGTCAGCCCCCATCGCTACGAGACGGGCCACGGAGAGGAGTACGGCATAGGCTGCACCATGAAACGGGCTCCAGGATGCCAGATACGGATCGAAGCCATGTGCCATGAAGCTGGCGCTGTCAGTCTCGCCTTTGCGGACCGGGAATTTCGCTACCATGCCGTCGGTCGGGGTCTTCTGGTACTTGCCGCCGAATGGCATGAGTACGGTACCGGCACCGATGGTGGAGTCGAAGCGTTCGGAGAGTCCCTGCTCCGAGCAGTTATTGAGATCTGCCATGGCAGAAAGCCAGGTCTTTTTGATGTCATGGATCTCTTCTTTATGGAAATAGCCAGCTTCATCCGGCTTTGCGATGTAGGCTTCCTTCACCTGCTGCGCCCCATTCGTGTCGAGGAAATCTCTCGAAATATCGACGATGGTATCCCCTCTCCACTTCATGACGAGGCGGCGGGTATCGGTCACATCGGCCACGATGGTGGCTTCGAGGTTTTCTTCTGCGGCATAGCGGATGAACTGGTCTGCATCTTCTTTTCTGACGACGACCGCCATACGCTCCTGCGATTCGGAAATCGCCAGCTCGGTCCCATCAAGGCCTTCGTATTTCTTCGGTACCTGATCAAGATCGATGTCAAGGCCATCTGTCAGTTCACCGACAGCGACAGAGACACCGCCTGCACCGAAGTCATTGCAGCGTTTGATGAGGCGTGTGACTTCTCCACGACGGAAGAGGCACTGGATCTTTCTTTCCGTGATCGGATTGCCCTTCTGGACTTCTGCGCCGCAAATCTCGATGGACTCGGTATTCAGCTCCTTCGAAGAGCCTGTCGCACCGCCCATGCCGTCACGGCCCGTGCGCCCGCCGACCAGGATGACGACGTCGCCGGGTGTCGGAGAAAGACGGATGACATGGTCTTCCGGAGCCGCTGCGACGACGGCGCCGATCTCCATGCGCTTCGCCATGAATCCCGGATGATAATATTCCTTGACCTCACCGGTGGCAAGACCGATCTGATTGCCGTAGGAGGAGTAGCCCTTGGCCGCTTCGACGACGATCTTTCTCTGCGGGAGCTTGCCTGCAAGCGTTTCGGAAAGCGGCATGCGCGGGTCTGCGGCGCCCGTCACGCGCATCGCCTGATACACATAGGAGCGTCCGGAGAGAGGATCTCGGATACATCCGCCCAGGCAGGTCGCTGCCCCGCCGAATGGCTCGATCTCAGTCGGATGGTTGTGTGTTTCATTCTTGAAAAGGAGCAGCCAGTCTTCCTCGCCGTCGATGGTATCGATCTTCACCTTGATGGTGCAGGCATTGATCTCTTCCGACTGATCCAGATTTTTCAGCTTTCCTTCCTTGCGGAGAGCCTTGACAGCCGCTGTTGCCATATCCATCAGCGTCACAGGGCGCTTCGTATCCTTGCCATAGATATGGATACGCGTCTCTTCGTAGTCTTTGAGCGCCTTGGAGATCGGAGCGGTAAAAGTGCCGTCTTCGACTTCGACAGAGGAGAGCTTGGTGGAGAAAGTGGTGTGACGGCAGTGGTCGGACCAGTAGGTATCGAGCACACGGATCTCTGTCACGGTCGGATCTCTCTTCTCTTCATCGCGGAAATAGTCACGGATCATCGCCATGTCATCATAGCTCATGGCAAGGCCCATGTCGGCGATCAGGGCATCGATCCCTGCATCATCCAGCTCGCAGACGCCCTTGACAACGGGTACTGCCTTCGGGTCTTCGATGGGAAGATCCAGCGTTTCCGCAGGAGCGAGACTTGCTTCGCGGGACTCCACCGGATTCACAAGGAATTTCAGGATCTTCTCGCGGTCGCCTTCTGCGAAATGTCCATCAAAGGTGTAGACCAGCGCACAACGCACACGCGCGCCATCTTTTCCGGTGACAATGGCCAGACACTGCTCTGCCGAGTCCGCTCTCTGGTCATACTGCCCCGGCAGAAATTCGACGCCGATGACGAGATCGCCCTTTGGCAGCTGCGTCTCTACACTGTCGACCGGCGGTTCAGAGAATACGGTCGAGACCGCTTTCTCATAGTCTTCTCCGGAAAGTCCGTCGACATCGTAGCGATGATAGATCCCACAGCCTTCGATGCGGTCTCCAAGCACCTCTTTCAGCTCAGCCGTCAGGCTCTCTTCGCCCTGACGGAAACCCGCCTTCTTTCGTACATACAAACGTCTGATATCAGACAAGTTCAACACTCCTTCCTCGTTACTCGCCGGCGCAAAAGCGCAGGCTCCAGTCGGAAATGAAAAAAGTCAACAATACAAGTATATTTTACCATATACGGGCAATGTAGCGCGATTAGAAATTGCAAAAGGCGCCGCATCTCATGGACAGCGAGAATCCCATCTCCGATCCCGATTTGTGATGATAGACAGGCGATGATATACTAGATTTTACATTTATATGATATGTCAGTTTTTGAGGAGGAATACAGATGATCATGGATCATATCTTGGGCACGCTCTACGGCATGGCGCTGGGCGATGCGATGGGCATGCCGTCAGAGCTTTTGAGCAGGAGGCGCATTCAGGAAATCTTCGGGCAGATCACGACATTCGAAGACAGTCCGGAAGAGAATCCCGCCGCCATCAACATGACGAAAGGGCAGTTCACGGATGATACAGCACAGGCGCTGGTCATCTTAGATTCTCTTGCCGAAAATGATTTCGTACCGGACAAAGGGATCATCGCGAAGAATCTCATCCATTGGGCGCTCGACACCGACGCCTTTTCGAAAAACATCCTGGGACCCAGCTCAAAGGCGGCGCTCCACGCGATCCAAGCGGGAGAAGACCCTGAACCGCACACAGTGAAAGCCATCACCAATGGCGCCGCGATGCGCATCGCGCCGGTGGGCTGCCTGTTTTCCACAGATGATCTGCCGAAACTTGCCAAATTCGTCCGTGGCGTCAGTGAAGCCACCCATAAGACAGATGTCGCGCTCGGCAGTGCCGGCATGGTGGCTGCCGCCGTCAGTGCGGCCATAGAAGATCGGTCCTGGGAAGAAATCATGCAAACCGCGTCAAAAGCTTTCGACCTGACAGCTGCGTATGGCGAAGAAACCTACAGCGCGTCCCCAAAAGCGCGCCTGCAGATCGCGATAGAACTCGCCCATCGTCATGCCGGAGAGGCAGAAGCCTTCTCTCTTCGCCTCTATGAGACCATCGGTACGACAACCCTTGCGAGTGAAGCGGTACCCGCTGCCCTTGGTATGGCCTACTATTTCCGCGATCCCGAGACCTGCAGCCTTGCCTGCGCAAATCTTGGCGGCGATACGGATACGATCGGTGCAATGGCTGTTGCAATCTGCGGCGCCAAAGCCGGTGCTTCCGGCATCCCGCAGGAGCGCATCGACATGCTCAATGCGAGCAATCCCGTCGATTTCCATGCCTATGCAAAGACCTTGCTCCGTCATCGGGGCCATGTAGGCTAAGCCGATTTCACCAATTCCCAACATTTCACAGGAGGATTCTATGAATTCTAAAGAAACAGTATTTCTGCCAGAGGAAGAACGCACGGACAAGCCAAGCAGCCTCTTCTTTCTCTACTGTGCTGCCAATATCGGCATTCTCGGCCTCGTATACGGCGCTATCATCGTGGGCTTTCATTTGAGCTTTTTCCAAGCAATCCTTGCGACAGTGCTCGGCTCCTTCTCCTTCGCCCTCGTCGGCCTCATGAGCCTTTCCGGACATGACACGGGTACCAATACCTTCATACTGTCCCGCGCTGCCTTCGGTTTCAAAGGAAATCTGATCCCTGCGATCGCTGCGCTGATCTCCCACGCCGGCTGGCTCTCCATCAATGTCTGCACCGGAACACTGACTGTCCTCGCGCTCTTTGTGACCCTGGGCTTTGCGAATACGCCGATCGCCATGGCGATCGCGCTTGCGATCTTTGTCACCCTTGTCTTGGTCTCCGTCCTTTTCAGCCACAAAGTGTTGATCCGCATGCAGACGATCTCGACCTATCTTTTCGGTTTCTTGACACTCGTCATCCTCGTGATCATCGTCCCACAAACAGACTGGTCCATGCTGATGGCCATGCCGAGTGGAGACTGGCTGGGCAATTTCCTGCCCGCACTGGCCTTCGTCGCAGCCGGCACAGGCATCGGCTGGACAAGCTATGCGGCCGACTACAGCTGCCACCAGGATCCACAGAATTCGCGCAGTAACGTCGCCTGGGCCGTCACACTGGGCGGCGCTGTCCCGCTGATCCTCATGCTGAGTGTCGGCATTCTGCTCTCCACGCAGAGCGCGGATCTCGCG
>JAIJLI010000180.1 GCA_022722495.1 Dialister sp.
AAAATTAACAAAGAGTAAGTGCGAAGAGCCGTGTGAGGGGAGACTTTCAAGCACGGTTCCGAGAGAAGGGTGGGTGAAAATCCCTCCCCTTACTCGACGATTTCCCTGCTGGGGGCATGCCCCCAGCAGGGAGTGGGAATGAAAGTTAAGAACAAGCCTTGACACAGTTTAAATTACACCCCCAAAACAGGAGAACATGTGATGACTCTCTGCATGACTTGGTCTCTCTGCTTAAGTTGCAGTCTAATCATGAGTTTGAGGGAAAGGTAATATTCCTTTCTTGAAGTCTGTTTTCTCGTCATTTAATGATGTTCGTGCCTTTGGGATGAATTGGCACTATTATATAAATATCATCAAAAATCTCATTCTACAACAGTCCTGCCATATATAATGGCAGATAGGTCACTCCATCCTTCTCCTCTACATCACCTGGGTGAAGCACATACGCTTCGGCAAGCATAGGAGCAAATTTGGCTCTTAGCTTATTAAGAGAGGTCGTGGTAAAGTTTTTACCTGATTTCACTTCTATAGGAGAGATGTTATGCCGATTCGTGATGACAGGCTTAGGAATCAGGAAATCTATCTCCATCCTATCTTCCGCACTTGTCGCAGAGTTCTTCGAAAAGAAAAACAATTCATAGCCAGAAGCTCTCAACATCTGCGCAACAACATTTTCGACCAACATACCTTCATTTAACTCCAGTTTTCCCAAAGCCAACTTCAGGTAAAGTTCATTTCCCATAATCGTCTTCAGGTTAAAAGCATGACTTATCAGCAAACCTGTATCAGCCATATAGCACTTCAAGGTGGTGCGTTCCTCATTCAATCGCAGTCCGATATCAGGGGCAGTAGAGTTATAGCAGATGTTTACCACCCTTGACTCAGCCAGCCAGAAAAATGAAGACTCATACTCCCGATAACGAGCCTTATCGCTAATGGCAGTCAACCGGAACTTCTTCTCATGTTTGCTGAGAGCCGAAGGAATCTCCTCGAAAATTGCTTTTACCTTGATTTCGTTGCCCACAGCATACTTCTCAATATCAGCCTTATACAGGGAAAGGATATTTCGCTTAACCATATCCACTTTCATGAAATCATGGGTTTCTACATATTCAACAACTGCCTGAGGCATACCTCCCACTATCATATAATGTCGGAAGTAATCCATTACCTTACGATGCAATGGCCCCAAAGCTTGCTTTTTCTCATAGCAATCGCGGATGAACGGCATCATTTGCTCCTCTCCCATTGCCCATAGAAATTCCTCAAAATCCATAGGATACATATTCATGCGACATTCCTCCGATGGAATAACTATATCTTTCACATTCCTATTGATACTAACCAGTGAGCCTGTTTCAATATAATCGTACCGACCATCTTTTACCAGATACTTGATAGCAGCACGTGCTTTTGGATAAAGCTGTACTTCATCAAATATAATGGCGGTATTACGAGGATACAGCGTTACATTAAAATACAAAGCCAAGTAACTGAAAAACAAATCCAAGTTTTTCAGATACTTATCAAAAATTTCCATTAAATCACTATCTGCATTGTTGAAGTCAACCAGAATATATGATTTATATTCTTTTTGGGCAAACTCCTCCACAATATAGCTCTTACCTATTCGGCGTGCTCCATCTATCATCAAAGCAGATTTTCCTTGAGAATTCTGCTTCCATTGCAGCATTTCATTATATATTTTTCTCTTCATAATTATCTGTTTATCACGTTATGACGACCTATCTTTGCCCTATTTCTCACGTTTTGATGGGATAATAGTAGGCTATTTCTCACGTTTTGACGATTTTTTATGTTGCAAAGATATAAAAAAATGCCTTAAGTTATTCACCTAAGTCTTCTTTTTACATTATATTAACCTGTAATTTACAAATATTCTTTAAGATGCTGTCCTATTCATAGATTTCAAAAAGACTGATGGTAACAAAGAACATATATACAACAAGCTAACATTCCATCTACACCATATCATATCTCCTGATATGGTGTCCCAAGTATAGTCGTAAAGTTCTTGTTGATGGAATAGATGAACGCTAAAATTGCTTCTTCGCTAAAAAGTTGCTTACGGAGTTAATGGTTAAGGCTATACTATGGCGAGGCTATCGGTCATATATCCAAAATTAGCTGAATGTTGAGAAAAATAGTTGCTCTGGAGAAAATATTCTCAACCTGTGAAACGAACTTTCATAGCTGCCCCGTAACTTTGCACCAGAATACAGAATCAGACACAAAGTATATGAGTGTCAATTGTTTTACTTTTAAAATATCAGACAGATGAATACGGCATTAAAGATGAAATTGGAGGATATGAACAGACGTTTGAATGAGGCTCTTGATACTGACCTCTTCGAAGAATCTGAGTCTGAATTTAATGAATTTCAGGCTGAGGTAGATTCCTTTGAGAGAGAGTTGGAGGAGATATTGGAATTCAGGCAGGATCATCTGCAGCTTTCTGAGCTGAAGAAGATTGGTGCCATCCAGAAGAAAATCCGGCAGGTGAAGAATGGGTATAATTTTTATGACCCTGAGTATGAGAGAAGTGTTATGTTTCCTAATGGTGAGGACGAAGAAGAGGATGATTTCTTCATTTAAAAAAGATGACTGATGGGAAACAGACCTTATTTGAGAACCATATTGGGAGAAACTGACTTCAAAAGTCTTTCCCTCATGGAGAAAATTATATGTATTAATGTAGTGCTATTATGGTTATGCAAACATCATGTAAGAAAGGTATGGAGCAGATGGACTTGCTCCAAGCCTTCGAGATTATCGTAGACAAGGCCAAGGGTTCTTCACTTGGTGAGAAGTTCTATCAGGAGGCAGACCCATATCTTGGATTTGTTTCTGACAAGTTGTGTATCTCCAAGCGTGCCAGTGCCATCATGGCATTGTTTGCCGACAGGTGTGATGACAATCACATCCAGTTTTCTGACTATACGGATTTTCTGGATTGCAGAATCCTTAGCTTGCTTCGATATTCCAAGGAGACAGAGGAACTTGTTGACAAGGAATATGTCTGCCGGAGGAAGGATGAAGGTCTTTACTACTGCATCCCCATGGAGGTGATGGAGGCAT
This sequence comes from Dialister sp., assembly GCA_022722495.1. Classification (GTDB taxonomy): domain Bacteria; phylum Bacillota; class Negativicutes; order Veillonellales; family Dialisteraceae; genus Dialister. Next base: position 3,100 of record JAIJLI010000180.1, read on the forward strand.
TTCAGCAGAATCAACGTTATATACCCTCTGATGTGGAGGAGCTTACAGCCAGGGAATTGTTTGACAAGTTCAATGAACTGTTCACAAAATGCCGTCGCAGGAAACTTGACAGGCAAATATTGAAAAAGAAGCTCAGGGCATTGGTTCGCAAGAATGAGAACCTGGCTTTTGTCAAGGCCATGTCTTCATTTGACATAGATGTGGAGGATACAGAATTTTCTCTTTTTCTGTTGTTCTGTACACTCTTTGTCATAGATGGTGATGACGATATCCGCTATCACGACTTGGAATTTCTCTACGAGGAAGGAGAGGCTGACTTGAGATGGGCAAAGAGAGGCTTGAGCCAAGGTGACCATTTGTTCTTAGTGGAGAAGTTTATCGAGTATACCAATGATGATGGCTTTGTGGACAGGGAGTCCTTCAAGATTACAGACGATGCCAAGAAACTGCTCTTCTCTGAACTCAACCTGTCTTCCATGCGTGGTGTCCGGCCGAAGGGAGGGATGTTGTCATTTGAGGACATCAAACCCAAGCAACTGTTCTACAACAGTAAGGAACGAAAGCAAGTTGATGAGCTGGCAACACTCTTGGAGGAAGAGCACTACCAGAGTATCAGAAATCGTCTGAGGGAAACCAATTTCAGGAGTGGCTTTGCTTGTCTTTTCGATGGCGCGCCTGGTACTGGCAAGACGGAGACTGTTCTTCAGATAGCCAGGAAGACAGGGCGTGACCTGATTCAGGTGAACGTGTCAGAGGTTAAGAGCATGTGGGTTGGCGAGAGCGAAAAGAACATCAAGGGTATCTTCGATGACTATAAGCAGAAGGTGAAGCAATCTGTCAAGGCTCCTATCCTGTTATTCAATGAGGCAGATGCTATCATCGGCAAGCGTCAGGTGGGAGCGGAAAGAGCTGTGGAGAAGATGGAGAACAGTATTCAGAACATCATCCTTCAGGAGATAGAGCAGCTGGATGGTATTCTCATCGCCACAACCAACCTCGCAGAGAACATGGACAAGGCTTTTGAGCGTCGTTTCCTCTATAAAGTGAAATTTGAGAAGCCCGATTTGGCTTGCCGTTCACAGATTTGGCAAGCGATGATACCTTCTTTGGAGGATGCTGATGCTTCTTTCCTTGCTGCCCGCTATGATTTCAGTGGTGGTGAGATTGAGAATATTGCCCGTCATTACACCATTCAGACCATTTTGCATGGTAGCCCGGAGAAGATGGTCAAGTCTCTTACCGAGTTTTGCGAGAGCGAGAGGTTGGAAGGTACTAGGGCCAAGAGAAAGATAGGATTCTAATGTATAATTTAAATTAAATATCCCCTATGGAGAAGTATATATTTTTGGATTTCGATGGAGTGCTCAATACTCCTAAAGGTAAGTTTGATCAGAAAGCGATAGGCACTTTACGCCGCTTGTTGGAAAGATGTGATGCCAAGGTCATCATTTCTTCCACCTGGCGATTGCAAGGCGTGGAGTACATACGGCAATTATGGAAGGAGTATCATTTGCCAGGTGAGGTTACTGACTTGTCTCCTTCATGTAACTCCATCACTTTCAGTAGTGCAGACGGTACTAAAGAGTGGCAATGCTTACATGAGGCAAAAGGATTGGAAATCGCAGAATGGTTGAGATTGAATGCCAAGGAGCCTTATCGTTATGTCATTTTAGATGATGAAGAGGATATCCTGTTCCATCAACGTGAATATCTTGTGAAAGTTGATGGTAGCAAAGGCTTAAGTAAGAGTGATGTGAGGGAAGCTATTAAAATCTTGAACACCAAGGAACTAAGTCTTTTTGAACGCTGGTTATATGGTGCCCTAAAATTTATTGCGCTTTATATCCTTATGGTGATAGTTTTCATGGCTTATGTTTACTGGTATCCGGGAAACATAGTGATGAACACGAATCGTCATTTCCTTATGATTCAAAAAAGTTTGCATCAATATCATTTTCCTTGGCAGAAATGAAAAAGAGGGTGTGTCATAAGTCTGTGACGCACCCCTTTTTATTTTTTGCCTTTTCACAGATACGAAATCTTTAAAAAACATTTTTATTTACAACAAAG
>JAIJLI010000181.1 GCA_022722495.1 Dialister sp.
TATGATAAAATAAAGAAAAGAGCAGGCATGAATCTCTGCCTAGCCCGCTGAACCTTTTGAATCCGCTGCTCTCATTTCTCAAGGAGCCCCCATGACAGACACGGAATACATGCAGATCGCACTTGACGAAGCACAAAAAGCCTATGACGAAGGAGAGATCCCCATTGGTGCCGTCCTCGTCTATAAAGACATCATACTCGCTGCTGACCACAACCGCTGCGAAGCCACCTTCGACCCCACCAGCCACGCAGAAGTCAATGTCATCCGCGCCGCCACCCATTTTCTTTCCAAATGGCGTTTGACGGACACGCGGCTTTATGTTACCATAGAGCCATGCCCAATGTGCGCAGGCGCCATTATGAATGCCCGCATCCCGCATCTGATCTACGGTGCAGCCAATCCCCTCTATGGCGGTATTGACTCGTGCTTCCACATCGGAGAGGGTATGGCAAATCACACCTTGGACATCACTTCCGGGATTCTGAAAGAGAAGTGTCAGACACTCATGGACGATTTCTTTATTCATCGCCGGAAATCATCTCATCATGGAGCAGTATCGAAGTGGTCATAACGAGGCGGACTCGAAATCCGTTAGCCTTTCGAGGCCCGTGGGTTCGAATCCCACCTGCTCCGCCAAAAGAAAAGCTCTTTGCCTTTTTCGGCAAAGAGCTTTTTGCTTGGAAGGATCTCCCCTCCGGTGTTTTCCCCGCATACGCCCCATCGCCACACCTCTTCTGCTCCGGCGGGCGGTATCCTCCGGCAGTCGTACCATATCCGTAGCCTGTGAATAAGGCTCAAGATGCATTGCCCAAAATCCGCCGAGCCGTGCATCATTCACGAGCGCTGCCTTCGTATCCCTCGCCAATGTACATCACCCCTTGCCCATCAGGTACGCCCCCGAAGGAAAAGGAAAATACCTGAACGAGATCTGGCCGCCGCGAGATATATGGAGATCTCCGCACCATCATGCGTGAATTCGAACCGGTCACATATATCCACATCGAGATCCCGCAAGAGATATTCTGCCCTCCGGGAACAGTCCGCCTCTCAGGCCAGCTTACCTCTCTTTCGCTGTCACATCCTCTGACTCCATCGTATCGCAGCATCAGCTGATGATCGCGTTCTCCGGTCCCGTAAAAGTTCTCAGCCGTCTCCTTTCCAACATGGTTCATGACACATGATCTCTCACGTAAAAAGTCCCACTGATCACATCAGTAGGACTTTTCTTATTCATGGATCAATTCATACCATGCATCTGCCATGCGGCCATACTCTTCCATGGAGAAGGTCTCTCCGCGACGGGAGCCGTCGATATCCGCTTTTTCGAGGATCGCCTTCACCATATCGGCAGAGATGCCGCCTGCTTTCATGGCATTGGTGAAAACTTTGCGGCGCTGGCCGAAGCCCATCTTGACGAGGCTGAAGAAGAGCTTTCTATCCTTCACCTCGACTGCCGGTCTCTCGCGGCGGCGGATCTTGAGCACCGTCGACGTGACCTGCGGGCGCGGGATGAAGGCGGTCGGCGGGATGTCGATGACACGCTCTGCCGTGCAGTCAAACTGTACCGCAAGTGTCAAAGCGCCGTAGTCCTTCGATCCGGGCGCAGCCAGGATGCGATCTGCCACTTCCTTCTGCATCATGAATACGAAGAGAGAAATGGGAAGTCCTGACTGAATGAGCGTCAGAAGGATCGGCGTGGTCACATAGTACGGCAGGTTCGCCGCACAGTGCCAGTCCCTTTCTCCCAGAATGGTCTTGAGGTCGGCTTTCAGCACGTCCTCATAGATGATATGAATATTTTTATAATGTTCCAGTGTATGATCGAGGACGCGCTTCAAGCTCTGATCCAGCTCGAAGGCCGTCACATCCGCGCCGGTCTCCGCGAGTGCCTGCGTCAGAGTGCCGATACCGGCCCCGATCTCCATGACGGGCGTACCATCGCCAAGTTCAGCAGCCTCTGCGATGGCAGCAACGACATCAGGTCGGATGAGAAAGTTCTGCCCCAGGCGGTGCTTCGCGTGGATACCGAAGCGGTTCATCACATACTGGATGACTTTACGATCTGCTAAATTGGCGTCTAACATGTCGGCTCCTTCTGGCATGCTTCCAATGCCTTTTCCCACTCGCTGCGAGTAATGCCGAAATGATTCAGCCGTTTCAAAAACTGTTTCCCATTCCCATAGCCGATACCAAGGAGCGCACCGACCCTAGCTCTTTTTTCAGAAGAATCCGGTCTGCCTGTAAGACCTGCCGCAAAAATATCTCCCATGGAAAACTCCTCCGAGTCTTCCTGATATTGGACACGGAGACAGGACAGCGCCTTTCGGATGGACTCGGGCGAAGCGTCTTCTATCCCGACATCATTTTCTGTGGAGGCTTCTGACTTCGGCACGAAGGCGTGAAGCGCCTTCGGGAAAAGACGGGTCAGTCGCTGACGGATGCGTTCTCCCGGACCATCGGGATCCGTCAGGATGATAATGCCCCGCTTTTCATAAGCGAGGCGGATCTGTTCTAATGTTTCGCGGCGGATGCCGAAGCCTTCCGTGGCGATCATATCAGCTTCTACGGCATGGCGCACACGAGCGATATCCGATTTACCTTCTACGACAATGACTTGACGGATCATATCAGTCTCTAGCTACGTAGCCGATGCCACGAACGGTATGGATGTATTTCTTGCCGACTTTTTCATCGATCTTGCTGCGCAGATAGCGGACATAAACGTCCACGATATTCGTCTTTCCTGCATAGCCATAGCCCCAGACCTTTTCCAGAATCTCTTCTCTTTTCAGTACGCGGTTTTTATTCTTGGCCAGGAAAAGAAGCAGATCGAATTCTTTCTTTGTGAGATCGACAACCTCATCACTGGCACGTACTTCATGACGTTCCGGATAGATAGAGAGATCACCGATCGTGAAGGCCGGGTCCACGATAATTTTCGGTTCTTCGTGGCGGCGCAGCGCAGAATGGATGCGAGCGATCAGTTCCTTGGTAGCATATGGCTTTGTCATATAATCATCGGCACCGGCATTCAGAGCTTCGACCTTCGCATCGACAGAGGTATCGGAAGACAGGTAGATGATCGGCAGAGAGCTGATCTCTCTCACCTTTCCCAGAATCTCATGGCCGCCTTTCAGTGGTTCATCCGGATCCAGGAGGATCAGGTCCACCTGACGCTGACCTGCCAGATCAACAGCCGCCTCTCCCGTATTATCAATGAGGCAGCTGAAGCCTTCTTCTTCCAGCTTGAGCTGCATGAAACGGCTGACACTCGGATCATGTTCGATGATTAATACACAGTTTCTCATTATGAAGTTCCTCCCATAGCAAGTAAAAAGAAAAAGGAAATCCAATCGCACAGCTTTGTTATTATTTTTAGTGGGGTATTGTTATTATTATTGAACCCGCAGCTATGCAAAAGTAAATAGTCATTAGTAGTTATTTTCCTTATATGAGTATAATACCATAGCTTTCTAGGATTTCAAGTCCTTTCTTTCAAAAAAACGATAAAATTATTAGTTTTTAAGTACTTTTGAAATTTTCAATTCTCTGCTATTCTTCCATTTTATTTGAGAATAGATCCTAACTATAGCGTATTTTACTTGATTTTACTGATATTCATGAATTTTTCAGATTCTCATTTACCGCATTAGTCCTCTATGAGGAAATCGAATTTTCTATACGTTTACCTATACCCCCTATATGTATAGGATTTTTCTATTATTAGCTGAATATTGTTCGAATATGAAAGTTTTCAGTATGATGTGAGCCTGTCTTTCATATAAACATAAGTATCATACAGACAAGTATTCGCTTTTTGCATACTTTACGGTTGTTGTATAATAAAAAGAAACGATTCAGGGCAGCGTTTCCTTAGGTCCCTTTCTATGGATTTCAACGGAAGCAGGGATCGATTTTCATATAAATACCCAGTGAGAAATGCTTCTTGTTTTCTCATTTCTGATTCTCGGTTGCTTTACACAAAGGAGTACCATCCATGCATCAATATGTCACTTTCATCGGTGGGTTTCCGATCCGTTTTTATGGAATCTTTTTTTCTCTGGGCATCATCTTCGGATGCATCATGGCCTACTACCTTTTGAAGAAGGACGGCCGCGGCTGGCATGAACATGTCTTTGATCTCGGCATCACCATCGCCTTTGTCGGCATCATTGGCGGACGTCTCTGGGATGTCTTCTTCTTTGACTGGGACTACTACCATGATCATCTGCTTGAGATCCCCTACGTGTGGCAGGGGGGCATGGCCATCCAGGGAGGCGTCATCTTTGCCTGCGTGGCTGCTTATTTCTATCTCAGAAAACACAAGATACCAGTCCTGCCCTTTGCGGATACCGTGACGCCCGCCATCATTTTCGGACAGGCCATCGGACGTATCGCAAACTTCATGAATGGTGATGCCTTCGGTCATCCGACGGGCGCCAATTTCGGTATTCTATATCCTGATACCACACTTGCCTACCGCACCTACGGCGCACAGCCTCTCTGGCCTGCTGAGGTCTGGGAGTGTCAGGGCGATCTCATCATTCTGGGACTGCTCCTGTGGTATGCCTGCTTCAAGCATGCCCGCGGCACGACCTTCTGTCTCTACATCATGCTCTACTCACTGCTTCGTTTCTTTCTGGAATTCTTCCGCGGTGACTATGGCAGTCTGGCCTTCGGTCTCAAGAGCGCGCAGCTTACCAGTCTGACATCCTTCACCTGCGCTCTTCTCGTCTTTATTTTCTTCTCTGTCAAATATCGTGCAGATGCGAAAGAGGAAGAAAAAAACGGAGATCCCGCTTGAAGACGAAAAGACTAAAAAGGCTTTCTACGCCTTTTTAGTCTTTTCGTTTCCGAGTCCTTCGCTCTCCTTTCTGCCAAGCATGCCAAAAAGCGATGTGAAATAACGATCATCTCATTTTCGCGTTCAATCTGCCGCGGGGGACTTGCAGCTCTCATAGGAGTGACGGGGAAACCTTATCTCGGCTGTCTTTCATACCATGTCTGCCCTATCCGACCCTGCGGGGCACCTTCCCCTAGAGGGGAAGGCTGCGATACGAGAATACCATCTTCTAAAAAAAGGCGGCGAAGCCGCCACGAGAGCCCTGAACCTTGAACCAAATGA
>JAIJLI010000011.1 GCA_022722495.1 Dialister sp.
CCATCTTGATGGCTTCCGGCCGTGTCCCGAAAATCGTCATTACTTTGATCATGATTCTTGCATTCCTCTCTTTGTGGTTTGGTTCAGGGTTAGCCTGTGGGACGTGCTGCCCACTGATTGTGGATGAAATCTTTGTCGAATGAAAAATGGTGGTGGCGGCGCATAAAAATATGGAAGCGCCGCAGAGTATAAATAGGGCGATTCCCGAAAGTCTGCGGGTAGCAGGTTTCCCGTTTTGAACTTTCCAATCATTGCCCACCTGACCGCAAATGACAAAGATTTCTCGCTTCGCTCGAAATGACAACACGGGAGTCTAATGTCTCCCAGTCTCTTAGTCTCTAGTCTCTAGTCACTAGTCATTAGAAGTCCCTAATCCCTAGCTACCAGTCACTAGTCACTATCTTTCTTTTTCTTCTGTTCCATCTGGTAGGGCGATGGGACGATCTCCTGCATGACACCGAGCTTTCTTGCCCAAAGAATGAAGAGTACGAGGGCGATGGCTACGATCGCGATGCCGATCCAAAGGGACAGGTGAATGACGATGAGCGCGGTGCAGGAGAAGAAGGCCGTCAGCGCGTACATGACGAGCACGACCTGCTTTTGATTCAGTCCCTTGGCCAGCAAACGGTGATGCAGGTGGTTTTTATCCGGTGAGAAGATCGGCACACCGCTCGACTTTCTGCGGACGATCGCAAGGAGGGTATCGGTGATCGGCACGGTGAGCGCGAGAAGCGGCACGATGAGGACGGCTGTCGCTACGGTCTTCATCGAGCCCATGACGGACACGGCCGAGATGATATAGCCAAGGAACATGGAGCCGGTATCTCCCATGAAGATCTTCGCCGGGTTGAAGTTATACTGCAGAAAGGCAAGGCAGGCCCCTGTCATGGCGACCATGGCCGCTGCAGCCACCCACTGCCCCATCTGAAAAGCAAGGAGGGCGATGGCGATGGAGGCGATCGTCGCAATGCCAGCTGCCAGACCGTCCAGGCCGTCGATCAGGTTCACCGTATTCACGAAGCCGATGATCCAGAAAATGGTGAGTGGCAGCGATATGATCTCCGGCAAATAAATAATGCCGAGGCGCGGCACGTCGATCCATTCGATATTGATATTGAAAATGACGACAGGAATGGTCGCGGCTATGATCTGCCCCAAGAGCTTTACCTTCGGCGGCAGGGAGTACACATCGTCAGCGATGCCGACCGCGATCAAAAATGTCGATCCCACCATGATACCGACCATCTCATAGGTAAAGCCGATGGTCGCGATCACGGAGACCATGAAGCCGGCGTAAATGGCCAGTCCCCCCAGACGCGGTATCAGTCCATGATGTACCTTGCGCGCATCCGGCTTGTCGACGGCTCCGATGCGGATGGCGAAGTTCTTCACCACCGGCGTCAGCACAAAGGTCACAGCCAGTGCCACAAGAAACGTGAACGCATAGGCGAACAACGTAACACCTCCTAATAGACAACATTTCAATGTTATTCTACCACAAAGCGCAAGGAAGGGCTAGAATGAGCAAGCGGGGAAGAGAAGCCAAAGGCAGTGCATCCATACTGCCCCTCATCCTCCTGCGCAAGGAAAAGGGCGGCCATCAGGCCGCCCTTTTCTGTGAGAGTGTAAAAATAAAAGGAGATAAAGGAGTGGAGAAGCCGCTCGGGGAAAGCGGCTTATATTGTGAAGGCGGAACGGAATCCGTACATTCTCTTCCGTCTTCCTCATTATTATACCACATGAATTTAATTTTGCAAGCATGCTTAAATATGAATTTTAAGCTGCCCTTATGCGCAGAGACCCTATGCAAGCCACGCGGCACTTCCGCATGAGATGCCTCACCATCATGTCTCGCGTTCATACCATCCACCGCTTAACACGTTCGGCAAAGGCTTTGAAGAGCGGATCCATCACCTTTTCCTCCATATTTTCCGGATGCCACTGGACGGTGGTGATGAGGTCATTCTTCACGCTCTCGGTCGCTTCGATGATGCCGTCTCTGCTTCTTGCCGTGATGCGGAGACCGTCAGCGAGCTTCTTGATGGCTTCGCGATGGCGCGAATTCACGTAGAGCCCATCTCCCAAGACATCATGCAGGCGGCTTTCCGGATCGATCTCTATATAATGGGTCGCGATGTTTCCCGGCGCTTTCTGCATATGCTGGATGGTGGCCTTGGGATTCTGTGCCTGCATGTCCTGCCAGAGCTTGCCACCCAAGGCGACATTCAAGATCTGATGGCCGCGGCAGATGCCGAGGATCGGCTTGTCCGCTTTGAGGCAGGCCTTGATGAGCCCGATCTCGAAAATATCTCTCTTCTCGTAGGTCGGCCCGATACACCAAAGCGGCTCTTCTCCGTAGAAATGGGGGGCGGGATTTGGCCCGCCGGATAGGACGAGTGCGTCAAAGCTTCCCACATATTCCTCAGGGTCGGCGTAGTCGTCATAGGCCAGAATGATGGGGAGCAGGCCGGCGCGCCCTAGCGCATTCAAAAGCGGACGCGGCGCGTAGTCCGCCATTCTCTGATTGATCGGTTTCATATCCGCCAGAAGCGTGTCTGCTGTAACGGCGATGATGGGTTTACGCATAAAAAACTCCTTTAATGAATGAAAAGTGACTAGCGACTAGGGCCTGGTATTGCGATTTATCAATTTTTGGGACTTAGTGAGAAGTGTTTGAAGGGGCACACCATTCATAGAGCACTGCATTTCAGGATGCAGGAAACACGTATCGTCATTTCGAGCGAAGTCGAGAAATCTTTCTTGTAGACTGATAAACGATTCATGTGTGAAAGTAGGAATACATAGCAGCAAGGCGTCGATTCCCTGCCAGTGCCTATGCGATACTGACCGCAGTGCAAGAAAGATCCCTCGGCTACGCTCGGGATGACGACGACGCGAAGCACTATCAAAATTCCGCGGCGCTTCCATATTTTTATGCGCCGCACCACCATTTCGCATTTCTCATTTCTAATTTCTAATTCAAGCGAGGCTTTCACACGTAATCAAAAGGCAGCCCATCCCACGGGCTACCCCTCAAACCATTTACGAACATACCCAAATAACCAACAACATGTATTATACTAAAAAAGATGCTCCTTTCGAAGCATCTTTACGTCTAGATCATATCCAGATTTCTCATGATCTGCCCTAAGACCCCTTTGAAGATCCGCATATCGCTTTCCGATACGCCTTCGTAGAATGTCTTGTCCAGATCCTTGGCCGCCTGACGGCTCGCCTGCTCGACCTGCTTGGCTTTTTCCGTCAGGAAGAGACGGTACTTCCTCGCATCTTCCGGCACACGCTCCTTACGCACAAGACCCTTGTCGATCATGGACTTCACCATGACTGTGATAGTGGGATTCGTCAGGTGCAGATGTTCTTCCAGTGTCTTCTGTGTGACTAGATCCTTCTTGTGAGTAGAAAGATAGGCTATGATCAGAGACTGGCGCGCAGTCAAACCAAACTTCTGCATGATACCGGACTGCTTAAGGAGCATTCTCTTATGCGCCTGACCCAGATTGTAGGTCAGCCCCAGCTTGTCGCTCTTATTTAAATCTTCCGGTTTTAAATGGATCTGTCTCTTCATACCCCTCACCTTGCCGCTGTCTAAAACAGATAAACGAACGCCTAAATTTCACGAACAATACTTTTATATATTATACACTATTTCCGGTCCACAGTCACATTAGAAATTATATATAATATGCTGATCTGGAATGATCACATCGGAAGCGCTCTCTTGTCCTGTGTGATCGTTTTCTTGCATTCAGAGACGCTCCATCGATCATCCCTGCCGATGCCCGCGCGGTACTCCTTCTCTCCGGATGAGATCAGGAAATAGACCTCTCCCATCGACTCCTCACGTACCACGGAAAAGTGGTCAGTCCCGGGAAGCTGTCCCCGCCAGACCACGCAGCCATTCTGACGAATGGAAAGCTCCGTCATCTGGTGTTCCACCGTCAAATGGAACTCGATCAGCCGGCCAAAGCCATCATTGAAATAGAGCGTCGTCTCATCATGCATCCACCGATCGCCTGTGATATGGGACGAATACCGATACTCTACGGCATTCCCTATCGCAAGATCGTTTCCCCCTGCAGCTGCGAAAACGGCTTCTGGCAGCAGGAGAACCGCCAGAAGAAAGGCAAGTCGTTTCTTTCTCTCCACGCCAATCCTCTCTAAATATTTCATAAACAAATTTCAAAAGTTTGTAGCTATATTATAAACCAATGCCCGCCTTTCGGATAGCCCGCCGCCTGTCATGTCAAATTTCATAGATACCTACATAATATCGGGAATATTCCTGCTTTTCATAAGCAGTTATAGAAAAAATCTATCAGGATTATTTCAGGGGATCCCTCTTCCCAAAGTGCAGCCCTCCATCCTCTCACGAAGAGGATGGAAAACCGGACGGTCTTGTTTCCCGGATAAGGAGCTCTCCGGCTAAAGGAAGCCGTCACCGGCCATCGCCTGCTCAATTGTTTCTATATCCCCCAATTGATATATGCTATAATAATAGCAGGAGTGAATATTCCATCGGATTCCCGATGATCCTATTTTTTGAAAGGAGATTTCCTATGAACTCGTTCAACAACGACATGGCCTGGGAGCGGGAGAAGTCCCTCTCCATCAATATGCCCGGCCTCATGAAAGACATCTATCTCTGGGTCGCTATTGCCCTTGCCATCACCGGCTTCACCGCGTACACCGTAGCGGGCAGTCCGATGCTGCTCTCTCTGGTTTTCGCCGGCAAATTCACGATGTGGGCGCTCCTCATCGCGACGGTCGCCCTCGTATGGCACCTTTCTTCTGCGGTTGCCCGCATGTCTCTCAAAAAAGCGGCCGCCATGTACATCCTCTATGCCGTCCTGAACGGCGCGATGATGGCCTCCATTTTCCTTGTTTACACCATGACCTCTATCGCAAGCGTCTTCTTCATCACCGCAGGCACCTTCGCTGTCATGTCTGCCTATGGCTACCTCACGAAGGCTGACCTTTCGAAGATGGGCAATCTGTGCCTCATGGGGCTTTTCGGACTCATCATCGCTACCGTGGTGAATCTTTTCCTCGATAATTCTTTCCTGGAGATGATCCTCGCCTACGCAGGCATCCTGATCTTCGTCGGCCTCACGGCCTATGACACGAAGCGCATCCGCGAGATCGCTTTCGCCAACAACACGAACACCACCGATGAAGGTGTGAAGCTCGCCATCCTCTGCGCGCTCACCCTCTACCTCGACTTTATCAATCTCTTCATCTACATGCTCCGAATCTTCGGGGAAAAGAAGTGACTGGTGACTGGAGATTAGATTTCTGACCTCTTTAGCAAAACGATAATCACAAAAGCACAGGCTCTCGCCTGTGCTTTTTCATTGCAATTTATGGAAATCAATATCTGCCACTTTCGGCTCGAGCGTGATGTGAAAGCCGGCGATACGCCCGCTGTGATCCGCATAGAAGGTGAGCGGCGTCTCGTAGAGATCGGTATCCTCCTTGATCCCATGCACGGCGAAGGTGTCGTAGTACAGATGGCTCATGGGAAGACCGGAGACGGCGCGCTCATCCAGCGTGAAGCGCCCCTCTGTCACATGCACAGCGAAGCGGCCGTAGCCGAGGTTCTCGTAGATGCCCTCATACTCCTCACACGGATGCGAAAGCGGGCCTTTGGCATCCGTGCGCGGGAGCAGGTCGTACTCCAAGTCATGAAAAGAGATCTCCTCCGCGCAGCTTCGATTTCTATCCGCATAGATAGAGAGCCAGTCCTCTTCCTCTCGTGAGAGAAAGGCATCGAGGAGAAATCCTTCCACTGCAAAGATGAGCGGATTGTCCGGACAGTGCAGATTCAAGAGATACACCGCGCCGCAATGGAGAGAGGGCACATAGAACTGGAAGGCGCTGTAGCCCTCGATCTTTCCCGTGTGCTGCTGGACGATCGTACCATGGTAGTCCATGACACGCCAGCCGAGCCCGTAGCCAAGGCTGCGTCCGCCCTCCACATGGGGGTAGTCCATCAGAATCTGCGGCGTATGCATCTCTCGGAAGCTCTCTTCCGAAAGGAGCGGGCGCCCTCCCTGTATGTGGCAGGAAATCCATTTCCCCATGTCTTCGGCCGTACTCATGACCGAACCGCAGGGGCCTGCCTGATCGATGTTCCATCGCGGAAGTCTTGCAAGGCCATGGTTCCAACGATAGGGGAAAGCACAATCTGCCTCTCGCTCTGCCTCCCCCATCAGGCAGTAGGTGTGATCCATCCCGAGCGGCGCAAAGATTTCCTCCGCAAGGATCTCCTCCCACTTCTTTGCCGTCACCGCCTCCATGATGCCGCCGATGGCCGCGTACATCACATTGCTGTACTGCGCCAGCGTCCGAAAGGGCGCATTCGGTGCAAGGTAGAAAAGCCGCTCGAGGTATTCGATGCGGGAAATCGAATTGTCCGGCCATGCCCCATCATGTCCGCCAACGCCCGTCCGATGGCAGAGCATATCGCGGAGCGTCACGGCCTTCGAAGCGACGGGATCAGCCAGTGCAAAATGCGGAATGTACTCTGCGATCGGTGTATCGATAGAGAGGATCCCCTTCTCCGCAAGCCGCATCACCGCAAACGAAGTCATCGACTTCGAGCAGGACCCGATCCCGCTCACCGTCTTCTCCGTGAAGGGAAGCCCCTTTTCTTTGTCTCTCTCTCCAAATGAAAAAAACTCCGTGCCTTCCGGAGTGACCAGCCCGAGCGCCATGCCGGGGATATGGTAGTACGCCATCAGGGCTTCGATGAGAGAAGATAGTTTGGCCGTATTGATCAAGAAAATCAGTCCTTTCCAATGTGAGATGAGCATTCCATGGAGCAAAAGATGTAAGGAAACGCTGATGAATGGGTTCAGAAGGTTCAAAGGGTTCTATAGGTTCAAAAGGGAAGGTGCGGCGCTTCCATATTTTTATGCGACGCACCACCATTTCGCATTTCGCATTTTTCATTCAATCGATGTTTTCAAACGTAATCAAGGGGCGAGCCGCCCCACGGGCTAAGGAAACACTGATTCAATCGTTGTCAGATTTTACTCTTGAATTTTTATACATAGCGAGGAATAACCTGACGCGAATAGCGGGCTATTTAAGGAAGGGTATGACGGAGCTATGTATAAAAATTCTTGTAAAAGCTGACTCTGTGATTGAATCAGCGTCTCCTTAACCCTGCAGCTCATGGATCTGACGCGGAGGGCGGAAAGCCTTGCCGATCATTGGAACCGCATCGATGAGCTCTTTCGTATACGCATCCGACGGATGCTCGAAGATAGCCTCTGAGCTGCCGATTTCTACGAGCGAGCCCTTCTCCATGACCGCCGTGCGATCAGCGATGTACTTCACGACGGCGAGATTGTGGGAAATGAAAAGATAAGAGAGGCCGAGGGCTTTTTTGAGATCGATCAGGATGTCAAGCACCTGCGCCTGCACCGAAACGTCGAGCGCCGAGGTCGGTTCATCCAAGATCAGAAGCTCGGGCGCTGTCATGAGGGCACGGGCGATGGAAATGCGCTGGCGCTGTCCGCCGGAAAATTCATGGGGATACTTTTCGAGTGCGCTTCTGCGAAGGCCGACGCGATCCATCAGCTCTTCCGCTCGCTTTTTCATCTCCTCTCTGGATGCACCGCCCAGAATGCGGGCCGGCTCCAAGAGGATATCCTCGACCGTCATGCGGGGGGAAAGGGAAGAATACGGATCCTGAAAAACGATCTGCACTTTGCTTCGGATCTGACGGATGGCCTCTTCTTTCGCGTGGGTGATGTCTTGCCCGCAGAGAAGGATCTTCCCTGAGGTCGGCTCTTCGAGACGGATGATGAGGCTCGCGAGCGTACTTTTGCCGCAGCCCGACTCTCCCACGAGCCCCAGCGTCTCCCCCTTGTTGATGGAGAATGTGACGCCATTCACTGCATGTACTTCCTTCGTCTTCCCCCAGAAGCTTTTGGTGTGAAACGTCTTGGTGACGTCTGTGAGTTCAAGAATAGGCATGGAAATTCCTTCTTTCGGAGAACGTGTAGTCTCAATGAGCCTGAGATGGAAAATGAGAAATGAGTACTCCTGTGTAGAGTGGCGCATCGCACCCTTGGTATAGGGAGCGATGCCCGACGATCAGAAATCAGATGTCAGATGTCTGACCCCCAATCACCAATCACGTCCCACAGGCCAGGAAAACGCTGATTCAATCGTAGAATCCGATTTGACATGTATTTCCCTAGCCCCTCATAGGATAGAAGCAGTACACGATGTGGTCATTTCCTGTATCCACCCGCGGCGGCATCGCGGCATCGCAGCCTTTCCCGCAGCGCGCGCATCGGGGAGAAAAACGGCAGCCAGCCATGCTTTCGGCGGGGTCTGGCACGATGCCGGGGATCGCGCGCAGCGGGTCGCTATCCTTATCGGACTGGAAGCGAGGGAGTGCCTCGATGAGGGCTTTGGTATACGGATGCAGGGGATACTGCAGGACATCGGCGGTGCGTCCTGTCTCGACGATGTGCCCCGAATACATGACCGAGACCTGATCGCAGATCTCTGAAATGACACCGAGGTCATGGGAAATGAAAAGGACCGCCGTCCCTGTATTCTGACAGGCCTCTTTGATCAGGTAGAGGATCTGCGCCTGCACAGTGACGTCAAGTGCCGTTGTCGGTTCATCTGCGATGAGGAGTTTCGGATGACAGGAGAGCGCGATGCCGATCATGACCCGCTGGCGCATACCGCCGGAAAGCTCATAGGGATAGCAGGAGAGGACATCTGCCGGATTTCGGATGTGAACGGCTTCAAGCATAGAAAGTGCCTGCTTTCTGGCCTCTTCCCGGCTGACCTTCGCATGCGCGCGGATGACGTCCTCCATCTGCCGCGCGATGGTGAAGACCGGATTCAGACAGGTCATCGGCTCTTGGAAGATCATGGAAACATCGCGCCCGCGAAGTGTTTCCATCTCTTTCTCGCTTTTTCCCAAAAGCTCTTCCCCCAGAAGCTTGATCGATCCGGCGATCCTTTCCCTGCCGCCGCCCGGCAAGAGGCGCGTCACGGCAAAGGCGGTCATTGATTTCCCGCTGCCGGACTCGCCGACCAGACCGACGATCTCCCCTTCCTTTGCCGTGAGATTCACATCGTGGAGGATGGTGACCATGCCCTTCTTGACCGGAAGGGCGAGCGAGAGGTGATGGATTTCTAAAATATTCATAGACGGACACTTTCTTGAAAAAGGAGATACGATGAATCCACGGGGCATGCCGCCCCCTGATTGCGAATGAGAACTCTGCTCGAATGAGGGAAACGCTGATTCAGGAAACAGTCCCTCATTTCCCGCCGCTTCTTGGATCCAGTATATCCCGCACCCCATCGCCCAAGAGATTGAATCCCATGACGGTGATGAGGATAAAAAGACCGGGGAAGGCGGCATACCACCACTGGTCGATGGCATAGACACGGGCAGTGGAAATCATCGCGCCCCATTCAGGGAGCGGCGGCTGCGCCCCGAGGCCGATGAAGCTCATGGAAGAGGCGATGAGGATCGCATCCCCGATACCGAGTGTCATCTGGACAAGGAGCGGAGAGAGGCAATTTGGTACGATGTGGCGTGTGACGATCCAGAAGGGCGAAGCGCCAAAGGTGCGGGACGCTTTCACGTACGGTTCTTTCTTGAGCGAGAGGACTTCCCCGCGCATGAGACGGACGTAGAGCGGGATACGGACGATGCAGACCGCAAGCATGGTATTGAAAAGCCCCGGGCCGAGCGCCGCCGTCAAAGCGAGCGCGAGCACCATGGACGGGAAGGACAGCACCATATCCGTCGCTGCCATGACAGCCCGATCGATGCGTCCGCCCGCATAGCCGGAGAGGCTTCCGATCGCGCAGCCAATGAAAGCGGCGATGAGGACGATGGAGAGCCCGACCATGATGGAAATCCGAGCGCCATAGAAGACACGGGAGAGGACGTCACGTCCCATTTCATCCGTCCCGAAAAGATGCAGCGCCGATGGTGCCTGCAGGCGCTCAGGCATATTCATCAGATTCGGATCATAGGGACTGATGACCGGCGCCAGAAGGCTGATCAGCACGATCAGTGCTACGATCACCGTTCCCACCAGAGTGAGCTTATTTTTCAGCAGGACTTCTGCTGCCGCTTTCAAAAAGGAAGGGCGCTCCTTTGCACTAGGTATCATTCGTCCTCACCTCCGCTGATCTGTGGATTCAGCAGGTTGTAGATGATATCCACCACCATATTGATCAGCACATACCCTGCCGAGACGACGAGAGTGAAGCCCATGATGGCTGGGAAATCCAGATACGCGATGGAGTCCATCACATACTTTCCCATGCCTGGCCAGCCGAATATGGTCTCTGTAATCACTGCCCCGCCCAGAAGTTCACCGACGGTGAGCCCCGTGATGGTGACAGTCGGGATGAGCGCATTCTTCAGCGCATAGTGGTAAATGATCTTCCGCTTCGGGATGCCGCAGGCACGCGCCGTGCGGATGTAGTCCTGCTCGAGCACATCGATCATGCCGCTTCTCACCTGCCGCGTGATGATCGCGAGCTGCGCATACGCAAGACATAGCGCAGGGAGCAGCAGATGATGCAGAGCCGAAGTGACGACATCCATATTTCCCGCAAGAAGCCCGTCGATCACGTAGAGCCCTGTCACCGGCGCGGGCGGCGCAAGGAACGTATCCAAGCGCCCCGAAGCCGGAAAAACGGGAAATACTTTGTAGAAAAGAATGAGACATACGACGCCCGACCAGAAGAGCGGGACCGAGACGCCGACCATGGAAATCACGCGGCTCACGTGATCGATCCACGAATCACGATGCACCGCTGACATGACGCCAAGGAAGATGCCGCACACCACCGCGATCAGCATGGAGACAAGCGTCAGCTCAAGCGTCGCGGGAAAATACTTCGCCAGCTCGCCGGAGACGGGCATCTGCGTGCGGATGGAAAGCCCCATGTCGCCATGAAAAAGCCCCGTCATGTAGAGGAGGTACTGCTGATAGACCGGTTTGTCGAGCCCCAATGACTCGCGCGCCGCCGCCAGCGTCTCAGCGGAAGCATGCGGCCCCACCAGCATCCGCGCCGGATCCCCCGGGATCACATGCGAGATCGCAAAGGTCACGATGGAAACACCCAGAAACACCAGAAACAGGTGCAGGAGCTTGTTCCCGAGAAATTTGTATGAAAACATAGTGCCTCCTAAAATATCCCCAGGGAGAAAAAAGATCGACTCGTGGGGCGTATCGCCCCTTGATGGAGAATGAAAGCTCTGCTTGAATTGGGATGAGGAATGAGAAATGAGAA
This sequence comes from Dialister sp., assembly GCA_022722495.1. GTDB lineage: Bacteria > Bacillota > Negativicutes > Veillonellales > Dialisteraceae > Dialister. The sequence continues at coordinate 11,317 of JAIJLI010000011.1, forward strand.
ATGCACAATGCCCGGAAGTCTCTCGATAGCAGGTTTCCCGTTTTGAACTTTCCAAACATTGCCCACCTGATCGCAAATGATGAAGATTTCTCGCTTCGCTCGAAATGACGATACGGGAGTCTAATGTCTCCTAGTCCCTGGTCACCCAGTCACTTGAGGCTCCTAATCCCTAGCCGCTCATTCCTTCGACATATGTTCGAAGTCAAACATATCATCGAGCATCGGATTGTACGTATAGCCCTTGATATTGGCTCTCATCGGAGTCAGGACATTGGTCTGGAAGAGGAAGAGATACGGTGCTTCGTCAAAGGCGATCTGCTGGACCTTCTTGTAGATCGCAGTGCGGCCTTCTTTATCCGTCATGACTTCCGCTTCGCGGAGCATGGTATCTACGCTGTCATTCTTATAGAAGGAACGATTTCCCGGAAGCCCCCAGTAGGAGGAGTCGAGCCAGTAGGAAAGGAAGAACTGCGGATCGCTGTAGTCCGGACTCCAGCTGCCGAGCGCCATCTCGTACTCGCCTTTGTCGCAGCGCTGACGGAAGGTCGGCCATGCGATCTTTTCCAGATTCACCTTGATGCCAAGCTTTCCGAGATTGTTCTGGATGAGGAGGGCTTCCGCTTCGTTGTACGCTTTGTTATCCGAGTAGGTGAGCGTCATTTCCGTCACATTTTCCCCGGAAGCAGCAAGCAGCTCTTTCGCTTTATTGAGATCGTAGGTATAGCCGGTGAGACTGTCATCCTTCGCCCACATGCCCTTCGGCACGGCAGAGGTGAGTGCTTCGCCGCGGCCTTTCACCGCCCCGTCGATGACGGCTTTGTAATCAATGGCATACGAGAGCGCCCTGCGGAAATCTTTATTCGCCGTCGGCCCCTTCTGGTTATTCAGGTATACAAGACTGCAAAGGAGCGACGGATCCTCATAGACATGGATCTCTTTGTTCGATTTCAGCTGATCGATCTGATCCATCGGGATGCCCTGCGCGATGTCAAGATCCCCCTTCTCCAGCTGCAGGCGCTGTGCGGAAGGATCCTTGATGATATGGAAGATCACATGCGAGATGGCAGGGGCTTTCCCGGCGTAATTCTTCTGTGCATCGATCTTGATCGACTGACTCGGGGTATAGGACGTGATCTCATACGCACCGGAGCCCATCGTATGGGTCGCAAGGTACGAAGTCCCCATATCGTTGTCCTTCGCCTGATCCATGACCTTCGGATTCACGATGCCCGATGCATTGACGGCAAAGGTGTAGAGGAAGGGGGCGAATGGTTTCTTCAGATGGAAAACCACCGTCGATGCATCGGGCGTCTCGATGGATTCCACCACTTTGAAATAGTCGGACGGCCCTTTCTTCATCTTCTGGACACGTTCGATGGAGAATTTCACCGCCTTCGCATCGACAGGAGAACCATCTGCAAATTTATGCCCGTCCGCCAGATGGAAGGTCCATGTGAGCCCATCGACGGAGACATCCCACGACTTTGCGAGCCACGGCTCGACCTCCGTCGATGCCTTGCCGTCCACGGTCTTATAGCGGACGAGACGCTCATATGCCGGATAAGTGATGGACCAGCTCGTATTATCCATCGTGACCGCCGGATCGAGCGTTTCCGGATCCTTCGGCAGCCCCACGACCAGCGTATCCTTCGGCACGCCGCTCGTCTTCGGTGCGCTGCCGCCGCCGCAGCCTGCCAGAGAAACCAAAGCCGCTCCCATCAGGGCACCCAGTACGACCTTCTTCATAGCCTGTCTCATATGACCCACACTCCTTTTCATGCGGCCTTGCCGCTTTCTTTGCCATCACAAAAAGCCGCCATGAAAAAATCACAGCGGCTTCTTTGACGCATCAAACGCAAAAAGCCATCGGCACCGGGTGCCAATGGCTTCTTTGTCGTTCAAATGAATATGTGTATAGTATACGCGAGAAAAGGGGATTTGTAAAGGGGAAATAGCGGGATGGCTTGCCCATGGGCGTCGTCCCCTGCCCGCGTGAAAAAGAGGTCCCGCGGGTTCTATGGGTTCATTGGGGGCAACGGGAACGGTGCGGCGCATTTCGTCATCCTGAGCGGAGAAAAACGTCGTATGTTAAGGAAACGCTGCGATTGAATCAGCGCTTCCTTAACCAAGAAAATACATGATCCCAAAGATGGGAAACCCGTTGAACCGAGAGAACCTATAGGCCCCCTTTTCACGAAGCAAGAAGCACAGGCTTTCGCCTGTGCTTCTCTTATGCGTTCCTTTATTTCTGCTCTTCTTCGGTTTTCGGTTCTTCTGTCTTGGCTTCTTCCTCCGCCGGAGCAGGTTCTTCGGTCGGTGCCTCTTCAGCTTCCGGTGCCGGTTCTTCCGCCGGTTCTTCTACGGGCGTCTCTTCCGCAGGAGCGGCTTCATCCGGTGCTTCTTCCGTTGGAATTTCCTCTGCCGGCGCTTCCTCCTTCGGCAGCTCGACAGCCGGATAGGCATAGCCGGGAACGATGGGAGCCTTCAGATTTTCCAGCGCATCGATGGATGCCAGCGCAAGCTCCAGATCCTTTCGGATCTTGCTCACGTAGTTCTTCATATTTCCTTCCGTATGGATCATGGTCTCAGCCAGGCGGCGGCGATAGTCCTCCGCATCCTTCACCTGTCTGTCTCCTTCCATCTTGGCATTGGAGATCAGGATATCCGCATTTCTCTTCGCATTCTTCTTGACGTTCTCAGCGGTATCCTTGGCAAGCTGGAGCGTCGCTGTCATGGTATCCGAGATCTTCTCATAGTTGGAGAGCTTCACTTTCATCTGGTCCATTTCCTCTTCCATCTCGCGATGCTCACGATAGATCTGCTCGTAGTCAGTGACGATCTGGCGCAGGAAATCATTGACCTCTTCCTCGCTGTAGCCGCGCAGGCCTTTGGAGAAAGTTTTATTATGAATGTCCATTGGTGTAATCATAGCTTTGCCTCCTTGGGGAACTTTCTTCTATTGTACTTGCTTTGCGCTGTTTAGGCAAGGAGCGTGGAAAAACGTCGTATGTTAAGGAAACGCCGAACTTAATAGCCTTCCCCTCGAGGGGAAGGTGCCCCGAAGGGGCGGATAGGGCACTGGCGGCATGAAAGACAGATGAGGAAAGCGGAACAGCGCGGCACATGTAGGGAAAGCGTGAGTCCCTGACCGCAAGCAAAAAAGATGTCTCGCTTCGCTCGAAATGACAAAGCGGGCGTCTGATGTCTCCCAGTCTCTTAGTCACTTCACACCGGTCACGCGCCTGATAAATTCACTCACCGCATCCAGCCCTTTCCTCAGTACGTCCGCCTCATGACCGTAGCCGACACGGAAAGAGAATGGCTCGTCGAAGCAGTCGCCGGGGACGCAGAAGGCGCCTGTTTCCTCATACATGCGGCGGCAGAAATCGCGCGAGCCGATGGAAAGATCGTAATGCACAAGTGCCATAGTACCGGCCGTCGGCTTCACATAAGAGACATGCGGCTCACCTTCCACCCAGGCATCCAGAATGGGAAGATTGGCTGCCAGAATGGCGCGGTTTCTCGCGAGGATCTTTTCTTTGTGCGCCAAGGCGAGCGCCGCGATCTCCTCATCGAAGAGCCCGCAGCTCACAAGGTCATAGTCCCGCACACGGCGAAACTGGGCGAGCGCCTGCCGGTCATGGGTCGCAAGCCAGCCGAGACGAAGCCCGGCCAGCGAAAAGGCCTTCGACATCGATCCGGTCGCGATCCCCTTCTCATAGAGATCGCAAACGGAGGGAGAGAGAGCTCCGTCGATGGAAACGCCGCTGTACACCTCATCGCAGAAAAGGTATGCGCCACTCTGCCGCGCGATGGTGACGATGTCCTTCATCATGTCCGATGGGATCAGAGTGCCCGTCGGATTGTTCGGATTGTTGAGGCAGATCATGCGCACGCCGCGCGCCGCTGCCTGCGAAAGCTCATCAAGGTCCGGCAGATAGCCGTTCTCTCTTCGAAGGCGCAGCACCGTCACCTCCGCCCCGAGCGCTTCCGGTGCCGAGTAAAACTGCTGATAGCTCGGGGAGAATGCGATCACACGATCCCCCGGGCGGATGAGCGAGAAGAAGATGTGCTGGTTCCCGCCCGTCGCACCATGCTCCGTCAGGATCTCCTCCGGGCGGATACTCGTATAGAGACGGCTGATCTCCTTCTTGACCTTCTCCGAGCCGAAGATGGTGCCGTATGTCTGCTCTCTTTCAAAAAAGCGATCCATAAAATCTGCGCGATCCTCGCCCGCCAGCAAAAAAAGCTCTGCGAGCGAGAGAGGCTTCGCACAGGTGTCCGTGATATTGTACTTGGCGCCTTCTTCGTACTGGTCCATCCAGCTTTCGACGCCGAACTGTGAAACGATCATAGGGATACTCCGTAAAAATATGAGTGATTAGGGTTCAGGGTTCAGGGTTCAGGGTTCAGGGTTCAGGGTTCAGGGTTCAGGGTTCAGGGTTCAGGGTTCAGGGTTAGCCCTTGGGGCGGCTCGCCCCTTGGGCTAACCCTCTTCGCTCTCCCAATTCTTGCATACATCCACCCAGCCCTGCGAAGCGGATGCCCTTTCCAGCTCCGGAAGGCTGAGCTTCACCGCACTATGGTCCGTGCCTGCCGCCGGATAAACGATATCGAAGCGTTTCAGGGACACATCCAGATAGACAGGCACGCCCTCCGGCAGGCAGAAGGGACACACACCGCCGGGGCGGTGGCCAATGTACTTCTCACAATCGGCGCCGGGGATCATCTTCGCCTTCTTGTGAAAGCTCATCTTGAATTTGTGATTATCCACCCTGGCATCTCCCGCCACGACGATGATGAGCGGCTTGTCATCCAAGAGGAAGGACATCGTTTTCGCGATGCGCGCCTCCTCCGTCCCGAGTGCCTGCGCCGCCAGCGCCACCGTCGCCGATGACTCCTCAAGATCCATACAGCGATCCCCCATGCCAAGGGTCTCAAAATATTCTTTTACCTTTTCAAAGGACATCGTATGCACTTCTTTCGTATAAAATCGGGGACTAGTGACTGGTGACTAGTGACTGGTGGCTGGTGGCTGGGGATTAGGGATTAGGATCCGCGAGTGGCTGGTAGCTGGGGACTAGGGACTAGGGACTGGTGACTGGTGGCTCTCTCGCACTGTCATTTCGAGCAGAGCGAGAAATCTTTGTCATTCGCGGCGAGGGACTTACGCTTTTTCCACATGTGCCGCGCACCTCTCCGCTTTCCGCATCTGTCTTTCCTGCCGTCTGTGCCCTATCCGCCCCTATGGGGCACCTTCCCCTCGAGGGGAAGGCTGACGATACGAGGGAAACCTATCTCCGCAGACCTTCGGGCATCGCTTCATATATACTCGCGGCGAAGCCGCCACCACCATTTCTCATTTCTCATTTCTCATTCAAGCGAGGCTTCCATCCCCAATGAAGAGACAGCACGCCCCATGGGCTGACCCTCCCCACTTCATTTACAACAAAGAGCTGTGCGCTGCACAGCTCCCTTTTTTATTTCTTTCCTTTTTTGACGACCGTCTTCGCTTCCGGTTTCGTTTCCGCCTTGCCGCGGCCGAGGCTGCCGGTCTTTGCCAGCTTCTTCGCCGTCATGTACCAAGCCGGAGACTTGTCCAAGCACTTGTTCTGCTTCACCGTAGGATCATTCGGATACTGTTTCTTATAGTTTTCCATCGCACGGCGCGCATTTACCTTCTCATCCTTGGAAATGGTCTCGAAGGAGAATCCCACCTTCCATGCAAAGACGAGCATCGCTACAGGGTAGATTACAAGCGGATACACTTCGCAGAAGACGCAGGCCGCGATGAGCGCAAGCCCGCCCACGATAGAGAGCACCGAAACGCCGGTCTGCACCATGACAGTCTTTCTGAAGTCCGCATCCATGTGCGCGAGCCAGATATTTCCGCTCGAAAGGAAGTAGTGGACGAATTCCTGATTCCGAAGCATCCTGTCCCGCTTGTTATGTGCAAGGATCTGCTGCACGATGTCCGCCACATTTTTCTTGAAGCGCATGGTGCGGTAATTGAATACGACGAGGAGCGTCGTGATGAGAGCGATAAAGATGATACTGCTGGTGGATCCTTCCATGATATGTCTCCTTTGCTGAGTTGTTCTTTCTATTATAAGGGGCAAAGGGGAAATCAGCAAGGGGAGAGAGAGCGCAGGACGTGCGCCCTTTCCCACACGTCTCACTTCTAAGCCCGCACCATTCCCACTTGGATGCCCAGCCGATTCGCTTCGCCCGCCTTCATCTCCAGACACCCTTTCGCACGGAGGCAGGCGGAGAGGCCAAGCCACGGCGCAAGATGAGGGACGACCTTCACCACGCGGCCTTCTCCATCGAAATACACCGCATCGATCGCAAAACGCATGAAGCACATGTGGATGCTGTTCGTCTTCTCGAGGTACAGTCCACGTCCTTCATCAAGGGGCGCACGGAGCATGAGGCCTTTGAACCGCGCCCACCACGAGCGAGCGATCTCGACTTCGACGGAGATGGCACGCTCGCCATTCGTGAGTATCCATGTTTCGATCATAAAAGCTCCTTTGGGAAAATCGTGACTCGCATCCGGCTCTGCGACGAAGCCGGCACCTCCCTGCTCCCGTCGGCATCGCTGCGCCACGGCTTATACATCCCCTGCGAAAAAAATAACTGCCAGCTCACGCTGCCAGTTATTTTTTCCCCATGGTTTCCATAAGAGAGAGAAGCGATGGCAGGAGCGCCACCACGAAGATCGCAGGGAAAATGCAGAATACGAGCGGGAAGACCATCTTGACCGGCGCCTTCATCGCCTTCGTCCGCGCCCGCTGGCGGCGGACATTTCTCATATTGTCAGCCTGGATCGTCAGCGTATCCGACATGGAAGCACCGAGACGTTCCGACTGCGTGACGGACATGACGAAGAGGTACACATCCTGCACGTCACAGCGCTTCGCCATGAACTGCATCGAGCGGCGACGGGTCATCCCCATGCGTACATCACGGAGCATGCGGGAAAGCTCATCAATCAAGGGCCCCTTCATGCGCTCGACGACCTTGCGAAGCGCCGCATCGAAGGAGAGCCCTGCCTGCACAGAGATTGCCAGAAGGTCCAGCACATCCGGCAGCTGCTGCGTGATAAGAGACTGGCGTTTCTTGATGATATGATTCAGGACACCGAAGGGGAGCAGCGCCCCCATGAATCCCCAGCCAAGAACGATGAGGAAGAACTGCGGCGCTGTATAGACGCCCCGCCCCGCATACCAAAAGCCGAGCGCGAGGCCGAGCGCAAGGCACAGAAACCAAAGGCCGGCGAAATGAGCGACCTTCCACACGCCCTGCTTGCCGGCGAGCATGATGCGCCGCTCCATGAGCTTCGGGATCGCCGCCGGAGCGAAGTAGGAGAGCGTATCCATCAGATCGCCCAGCACACGGCCGACCGTACGCTGCAGGAAGGGGATCTTCCGAAGATCGTCCGGATCCACCATCTCTTCTTCGGCAGAAGGATCCATAAACTGATCCAGACGCCGCTGCATCTCACGCTGCGAGTCCGACTGCCGAAGTACGATGAGCGTCATCATGATAAAAACAAATAAGGAGATCGCGATCGCGATAGAAAATGCAAGCATGGAGTGTCACCTCGATTCAAAAGGGTTCAGGGTTCAGGGTTCAGGGTTCAGGGAACGAAGAAGAAACTGACGTTTCTTCTTCGTTCCCATATGCCGCATCCTCTTCCCGCAGCATATTTGAGCGCTTGAGCAAGGACGCAATCAAGCCATTGAGTAAGCGAATCACCGTTTGCACTTGCCCATAACATTCTTTTAACACGGTTTTATCTGTGAGATGCACATCCGCACATGCTATAATTTGCGATTCCAATTCATAAGCAGAGCCGCGAGCATTGTACAGAAAGTGAACGTAGTCTTTTAGCGTTCCTCTTCCGGAACCCTCCGCGATATTGGAAGAGATCGAGATCACTGCCCGCCGCATTTGAGAAGAAATACCGTACTCTTCATTTTTCGGCAGTGCTTCAACCATTCGATAAATCTGCTTATATAAAGCGCGTGACTCTTTCCACACATCGAGATCTCTGTATGTGCTCATCGCATCCCCCGAAAAAAACGATTTCTAAAACTCGCGGCAGTTCTTCCTTTTGTGCACCATACCACAAGTTCGAAAGCAAGACGTTGTTTGGAAGATAGTCCTAAACGGGCTAAGGCTTGGGGTTTGCATACGGCAAGCGGGCATCGCCGCTATGGATACTCCGCGGCGCATTTCGTCATCCTGAGCGGAGTGAAATGTCGGATGTTCGAAAATGTAAAGGCTGAACAGTGAGAACTGAGTCGAAGGATCTGGCGCCGCACCACAACCCTGAACCCGCCAACCTGAACCCTGAACCCTTCACGTCATTCTTCCCAATCCCCTTCCGGCACGCGGCCGAAGAGATCCTTCGGCACGTCCACGCCGTGGATCTTGAACTTGGTGAGAAACTGCGGCTGCAGACCTGTATACACGAAGGAGCCCTGCGACTTGCCGTTTTCATCGAAGCCGGTCTGGTGGTAGCGGAAAAGGTCCTGCAGGACGATCACATTTCCTTCCATCTGCTGCACTTCGGTGATGTAGGTAATCTTGCGGGAACCGTCCTGAATGCGGGACTGATGAATGATGAGATCGAGTGCGGAGGAGATCTGGCTGCGGATCGCCGTGACCGGCAGATCGAAGCCGCTCATGAGGACCATCGTTTCCAGACGCGAGAGCACATCGCGCGGACTGTTCGCATGCGCCGTCGTGAGCGAGCCGTCATGGCCGGTATTCATCGCCTGCAGCATATCAAGTGCCTCACCGCTTCGGACTTCGCCGACGATGATGCGGTCCGGGCGCATACGGAGAGCATTCTTCACAAGGTCTCTGATCGTGACCGCCCCCTTGCCCTCTATATTCGGCGGACGGGACTCGAGCGTCACGACATGCGGCTGCTCAAGGCGGAGTTCGGCGGCATCTTCGATGGTGACGATGCGTTCATCGGAGGGGATGAAGGAAGAAAGTACATTCAGCGTGGTCGTCTTGCCGGAACCGGTACCGCCGCTGACCATGATGTTCAGCTTCGCCTTGACACAGGCGCGCAGGAATGAGGCCATCTGCTCCGAAAGGGTGCCATAGGCGATCAGATCCTCGATCAAGAGCGGTATCCGGGAGAATTTACGGATCGTCACGCACGGTCCGGACAGAGAAAGCGGCGGGATGACGATATTGACACGAGAACCGTCTTCGAGACGCGCATCGACGATCGGCGATGCTTCATCGACGTGACGGCCCAGCGGCGACACGATCTTCTCGATGATCGCCATCAGGTGTGCCTGATCCTGAAAACGAGCCTGCGTCAGATGGATCTTGCCCATCTTTTCCACATAGATCTTCTTCGGCCCGTTGATCATGATCTCCGTCACGGCATCATCCTTCAGGAATGGCTCGATCGGACCAAGCCCTAAGATCTCATCACAGATATCCGATACCAGACGCGAACGCTCGCCGCGCGGAACGGCAAAGGGATCCTCCTCGACCACACGCTGTACATAACGCGTAATGACCGCCTCGACCTCCTGGCGCGTATGCCTGCCGTCCAAGACCTGCTGCTGCTCAGCGGTCATGTCATCGACGATACGCCGGTGAATTCCATTTTTCAGCTCCTGGTATCCCTCTTCGTGGGCGTTGTTTGTCCGGCCGGCAAATATAGCGGCCTGTTCTTTTTTCTCGGTGCCGTCACGGCGGCCAAGACGTTCCAGAAGTTTCAAAGTCTTCACCTTCCTTGGGGATTTGTTGATGGGTGTAATGGGAATAGTGGGGGGGTAGCGAGACGCGAGCGCCTTACGTGCTCTTTCCGGTCGTCTCATCGTACATATAACAGCTCACGGAATACGAGTACGGGAGTTCTGCAAAGTGCGACAGGTAATTAAAAAATGATACATCGCTCTTAGTAAGTACCAAGTTGAGCTCCGCATGAACAGAGTTTTCCGGCTTTTCTTTTTTTTCATTGGTGGCATACACCTGCACGCCAGCAGCATCCGGCACATACAGATGCGTGATGACCTTCTGCTCTTTCAAAATTTGATTGTATTTGGCAGCGATGACCTGGTAATTATCTGTTCTCGGCTGTGAAGGATCTGTGCTTTCTGTATAACGCCCCACCACAGCCGCTTCGCGCGCCGCATTTCTCACGATGCCCTGCACGGTCTGGTAATCCCCGAACATGAAGCCGCAATAGATGATCCCGCAGAGAACGAGGAGAAAGATCGGCAGCAGCAGTGCAAATTCGACGATATCCTGCCCTTTTTGTCGTTTCATGATGCTTCGTTTCTCCTTTCGCGGGAATGATGACGGGTAGCTAGTGACTGGGGATTAGGGATCGGGGATTAGGAGTGACTAGTGACTGAAATGCCACCTTCGGGCATCGCCACAATTTATACTTTACGGCGCATTTCGTCATCCTGAGCGGAGTGAAATGTCGGATGTTCGATCATGTAAAGGCGAAACAGTGAGAACTGAGTCGAAGGATCTGGCGCCGCACCACCATTTCGCATTTCTCACTTTTCATTCAAACGAGCCTTTCAAACGGAATCAAAGGACGAGCCGCCCCAAGGGCTAACCCTGAACCCATCAACCTGAACCCGACAACCTCTATACCTTGATATCTACGATCTTATGAATGATGAAGAAGCCTATGACTTCCATCACGAGGGCGACACCGATCGCAATCTGACCTATGCGTGTCGTGAGGAGCGGGCGCATATATTCCGGCGACATGATGTACATGAAGAGCCCCATCGCGATCGGAAGAGCGGCAAGGATCATGCCTGCCATACGCCCCTGCGCGGTCAGTGTCTTGATCTCGCCGCGCAGCCGGATGCGGTCTAAGATGGTATCGCGGATGATATCAATGATGTCGGCCAGATTTCCGCCGACCTGCTGCTGGATGAGCACCGCCGTGACGATGAGAGAGAAGTCAGGACTGCCCACACGCCTGTCCATCTCCGTCAGCGCACGGTCCAAAGGCTTCCCCAGATTCGTCTCGCGAAGGACACGGGCAAATTCCGTGCTGACGGGCGGCTTCATTTCCTTGGAAATGATCTCGACCGTCTGCAGGAAGGAGAAGCCCGCCCTCAGAGAATTGGAGACCAGCGTCAGGCAGTCAGCCATCTGGTAGAGAAACGCCTTCAGCCGCTTGTCGATCCGGTATTTCACATAGCCCCACTGGAAAAGGAAAACGAAGAGGGCAAAGAGCAACGCAGCACCGCCCTCCCCTGTGACGAGGAGCACCATGAGAAAAGCAAGAATGCTCACCCCGAAGGAGATCGCGACCATTTCGAAGCCGAGCAGCGGCAGTCCTGCGCGATGCATCATGAGATCGAGCTTCGAAGCGGTCTTCCTTCCCCCGACCCTTCGCATGCGCTTGCGGAAGGCAAGGCGGAGCTTCTGCCCGGTCGAGATGCGCTCCTCTTCCGTCTCCTTCCCATCGAGATAGTCCGCATACTGCTGCAGACGCTCAGACACCACCTGCTTCTTTTTCAGCGCATGACCGAGCAGGAAGAACAGGATGAAAAAGAAAAGAAAGGCGCAAAACAGCGAGATGATAAAGATCATAGATGGTTTGCTCCTTTCTTGGAAATCAGCATTGTACAGTATTTGCCTGGCTGACGCTATGGGAATCTATCCGCCGCCTTTGGCGCGCCCCCTCTCCAGGAGCCTGCTCAGTTGGGGAAAAATACCTAATCCCTAGCCACTAGTCACCAGCTACTAGTCACCAGTCACTACTTACTAATAATCTTCTCTGCGAGTGCATCGACAGCTTTGGCAAAGGGGCTGCCGGGATCCTCGTCTACGACGAGGCGGCCATTGTCAGCCGCCTCCGAGACACGGACATATTCATTCGGGATGATGGCTGCGACAGGATAGCCCAGCTCCTTGGAGAGACGCTCCTTCTCCGCGTCGTCAAACGGCGAGACACGGGTGAAGAGCGGATAGACGCGCTCCCGGTAGTCGTCCCATGCCTTGAAGATCTCCAGCGCGCGCTTCATATGCATCGTCTCGTAGCCGCCATTGTACATCGCCATCAGGACCGTCTCATCGGAGAGCTCACACGCCGTCGCGGAAATATCGGAAAATCCCGAAGGCAGATCGATCAGAACGTAGCTGTAGAGACTCCGCGTCATATGGATGAGCTGCGTCAGCGCATCCAGCGTGACAGACTCCGCAAGATCCGGCTTTGCCGGCCCGCAGAGTATCTGCAGATTCCTTCTGGCATCGATGAAGTACGACTTCAGCGTCACCGGCGAGAGAAACTTGATATCCCGCACCGCTTCGACCAGGGTCGTTTGCGGATTCAGATTGAAAAAGACCGCCATATCACCGAACTGCAGGTCACAGTCAAGGATCGCGACAGGCTCTCCCGTCCTCTTGGCGATGCTCGCGGCGAGATTGGAGATCAATGTCGTCTTGCCGCTCTTTCCCTTCGGGCTGAAGAAGGAGATCACACGCGCAGACGAGCGCAGCGAGGCGCGGTCCGCATTCCTGACCGCCGCCTGCAGCTCATCCGGCGTGAACGGCTTGATCATATACCCCTGCGCGCCGCCGCGCAGCAGCCTGGCCTGCGCCTCCGAGTCCCAGCGGCGGGAGAGACAGATGATCAGGGCCTGCCCGCAATTCTTCTTGAGATCGGAAAGCAGACTGACATTGGGCTCGCAGTCGATATCCAGAAGGATCAGATTCGGACTGAATGCCTGCATCTGCCCCAGAGCATCGCCCGCGGTCTGATACCTCGCCGACAGCTCGAAGCCCGGGCTGTTTCTGATCACGCTCGACAGCCGCTCAAGCATCATGCGGTTGTTCTCGATGAGGACTGTACGATAAGACATGGAATTCGCCTCCAGTTAAAAGGTTCAACGGGTTCTATGGAAAAAACATCCTCTTGCAAACACCTTGCTTCCCCCTTCGGGTAATGCTATTAAGTTAAGGAAATTGTTAGCGCCGTAATGTCTTGCTTCCCCCCTCGGGGGAAGTGCCGAAGGCAATATGTGCAAGCGAACTGGATTTTTAGGAGCGTAGCGACGCTAAAATCCAGTGAGACGCCATTTCGAGCGTAGCGAGA
>JAIJLI010000182.1 GCA_022722495.1 Dialister sp.
CAAAGCCGCCACGAGAGCCCTGAACCTTGAACCCTGAACCAAATGAAAGCAAAGTAAAAAGGAGCTGTGAAGAAATGAATCCTCATTTCTTCACAACCCCTTCTCGAGCTTTTAGCTTAGCCGCAATTATTTCATTTCTACGGTAGCGCCAGCTGCTTCGAGTTTCTTCTTCATTTCTTCAGCTTCAGCTTTAGCAACGCCGGTCTTTACTTCTTTCGGAGCGCCGTCAACGAGTGCTTTAGCGTCTTTCAGGCCGAGGCCGGTGATTTCACGAACGGCTTTGATGACCTGGATCTTCTGAGCGCCAACGTCTTTGAGGATAACGTCGAATTCAGATTTTTCTTCTTCAGCTGCTGCTGCCGGAGCTGCTGCTGCTGCTACAGCTACAGGAGCTGCTGCGGATACGCCGAATTTTTCTTCGATAGCTTTTACGAGTTCGGACAGTTCGAGTACAGACATTTCTGCAATGGCATTAAGGATTTCTTCGTTAGTCATTTTTGTTTCCTCCATGGAATAGTTTTATGCGTAGATCTTACGCAGATTCTTTCTGTTTACGCAGTGCTTCGAGAGCATATGCGAGGTTCTGGATGTTGCCGTTGAGGGCACGTGCCAGTCCGGTGATCGGAGCCAGCAGGGTCGCTGCGACCATACCCAGCAGCTGTTCTTTGGACGGCAGGTCTGCCAGTGCCTGAACAGCTTTTGCGTCGATGACTTTGCCGTCGAGGACGCCAGCTTTGACAACGATAGCTTCGCTCTTGGTTTCTTTGAAGAATTCTTTCAGAGCTGCTGCCGGTGCGACCGGATCGTCTTTGCAGGTTGCAAGACCATTCGGGCCAGCGAGCAGATCATCAAGACCTTCCAGACCGAGTTCGTCAGCTGCGATGCGGGTCAGTGTGTTTTTGATAACCTTGTATTCAACACCGTGTGCAAGGAATTTACGACGGAGAAGTGTCGCATTCTTTACGTCCAGTTTGTTGAAGGATACCAGAACTACGCCCTGGGAAGCCAGTTTTTCTTTCATTTCTGCAACGATGGCTTCTTTTTCTGGACGAATTCTAACTTCATACTTTTCTTCGCTCATAGTACACCTCCTCTGCTATGGGATTTTATTATTTATCACGTTAGCTAAAACGACCTCGCATTCCGCGAGGTCGTGTACTGGCTTTGCAGTACTCAGCCTCGGGAGGCGGGCTACGCCCTTTAAAATGTCTTACCGCCGGTCTTAAGCTAAGTGTAAATAGGTAAAATTATGCTTTTGCTGCTACCACTTTGGTGAGGTCGAGGTGGATGCCGCGGCCCATGGTGGAGCTGATGGTGAGGCTCTTCATGTAGACGCCCTTTACAGTGGAAGGACGAGCTTTGAGGATGGTATTGTAGATAGCGAGCAGGTTCTGTTTCAGTTTGTCTTCGTCAAAGGATACTTTGCCGATGATGACCTGGACGTTGCCGGCTTTATCTGTACGATACTGTACCTTGCCGCCTTTGATTTCGTTGACAGCCTTGGTCACATCCATGGTGACGGTGCCAACCTTCGGGTTTGGCATGAGGCCTTTCGGTCCGAGTACACGGCCCAGACGACCTACGACAGCCATCATGTCCGGTGTAGCTACTACGACGTCAAAGTCCATCCAGCCCTGCATGATCTTGTCGGCCAGTTCTTTTCCGCCTACGTAGTCAGCGCCTGCTGCTTTTGCTTCGTCTTCCTTGTGGTCTTTAGCAAATACGAGAACCTTCTTGGATTTGCCGGTGCCTGCAGGAAGTACGGTAGCGCCGCGGAGCTGCTGATCAGCGTATTTCGGGTTGATATTCAGGTTGAAAGCAACTTCTACAGTTTCATCGAACTTTGCGGATGCTGCTTCTTTCACAAGCTTTACAGCTTCGTCGATGTCATAGAGCTTATGACTGTCAACGATGGCTGCTGCGGCTTTCTGTTTCTTTGTCAGTTTTGCCATTGTTTCCTCCTATGTGGTCTTTGGGGTTCTACCCTGCCACGAATGGGTCAGTCTTAGTCTACAACTTCGATGCCCATAGAACGAGCTGTGCCTTCGATCAGGCGCATAGCTGCTTCTACAGTGTTAGCGTTCAGGTCTGGCATCTTTGTTTCAGCGATTTCCTTGACCTGTGCTTTGGTGACTTTGCCTACTTTGTTCTTGTTCGGTTCACCAGAAGCCTTTTCGAGTCCGGCTGCTTTCTTCAGAAGAACAGCTGCCGGCGGAGTTTTACAAATAAATGTAAAGCTTCTATCTTCAAAAACAGTAATTTCTACAGGGATGATCAGGCCTACCTGCTTTGCAGTGCGATCGTTGAAATCTTTAACGAAGGCCATGATGTTGACGCCTGCCTGGCCAAGGGCCGGGCCTACTGGCGGTGCTGGGGTAGCTTTGCCAGCTGCGACCTGCAGTTTAACAACTTTAGAGATTTTCTTTGCCATAATGTTACACCTCCTTGTCCTTGTTGGAATGTGGTACTTACGGGCTGTAACGGGCCCTCCCACCGTGGGACGAGCCTAGTTCGAGGCAGTCCCACTGTATATTGAATCACGGAAGTGGTTCAAAAGAACCGGCTTCCAGTTCAATCGTAGTGGTGGTTCCGAAATTGCTGATATCAGCCTTGATCTTGGTCTTGTCTTCAGCGACTTCGAGTACGACAGCAGTGCGGTCTTCGAATACACCCTTGGTGATACGGACGCGATCGCCGGCTTTGACGTCGACGGCTGCTGCTTTCTTTGTATTCATGCCATGAATGATGCGGTCTGCTTCTTCGTCAGAAAGCGGAATCGGCTTCGTGGTTGTCCCGACGAATCCGGTGACGCCAGGGGTATTTCTGACGACATACCAGCTTCTATCATTGACTTCCATCTTGATCAGAAGATAGCCGGGGAACACTTTGTGAGCAACCACTCTTGTCTTCCCATCTTTTTCTTCTTCTTCATCCTGAAGAGGGAGCAGGATCTCGAGGATCGTATCATCCATGCCCATGGAATGAACTTTGCGGGTCAGGGTATCCTTGACTTTATTTTCATAGCCGGAGTAGGTATGGATGACATACCAGCGGATATCTTTGGAGCCAACGCTCGGAGCGCCGATCTCGGTCGGTGCACTGACTTCGCTCTGTTCTTCTTTTAAGTTTTTGTTTTCAGCTTCGATATCAGACATAGCTCTCCTCCTCTCAGCCTACCGCAGTGACTAATAACTTGGAGAGACCAGCGAATACGAAGTCTACTGCCACGATCAAGAAAGACACGAGGATGACAGACACGATGGTCGCGATGGTATAGTTCAGCATCTGGTTCTTTGTCGGCCAGATGACCTTTTTCATTTCCATCTTTGTTTCCTTGAAGAAACGGCTCCATGCGCTGCTTGCTTCCTGTGCTTTTTCCGTTCTAGTAGCTGTTGTTTTACGCTTCGCCTTGGCCATGCTCGCACCCCAGTTCAATCAGAAAAAATTATTTGGTTTCTTTATGAAGGGTGTGTTTATGGCACCATTTGCAGTATTTCATCAGTTCCACACGTTCGGTAGTGGTCTTTTTGTTCTTGTTCGTACGATAATTGCGGCGCTTGCATTCTGTGCATGCAAGAGTAATTCCTTCACGCATTATTTACACCTCATTCCATCTTTCTTCGGCCGACGGCCAATTAACATGCTTGATAAGTATATCACAAATCACGCTGCCTGTGCAAGTAGAAAATTCGCACTTAAAAAAGCCGGGCCATCCCAGCGTTTCTAGTATTGTAGCATAAAAAGGGGGCCTTTGCAAGGACTTTTTTGATTTTTTGAGATCAGAGTTTGAAAGCAGCTAGGGAAACACTGATTCAATCGCAGAATCAGATTTAATCAATGTTTCCTTAGAAGCTCCGCGAAGTTTTTGAAATGCGGTATTCACAAAAGATAGAACACCTGCGAATCCTTTGAACCTCTTAAGGAAACGCATAGATCGCAAATATGATGTTCCGCTTTCAAACTTTGCTCCGCTCGGGATCACGGACTGAGGAGATACCGCGAGGATCGCATAGCACAAGGCGGATGGAGCGGAGCAGGCAATCAAAAAGGAAATCCCATTTCTGAGGTTTCCTTTTTTGATTCAGGCTTATTTGCGAGAATTCACAAATTAGAATTTGTAGTTCAGGGAAACAGTCCAAGCATCGTCCGGATCTGCAGCATTTTCAGCATCAGCGCCAAATGCATATTCAGCATGGAGCTGTACATTCTTCTGGAGGGTGACATTAGCGAGAACGTTCCAGAAAGTCAGGTTGGTTGCACCAGCTACTGTCCAATCGTTATGAGTCTTACCGGCCTTCGTAACCGCTGTAGCAACTGG
Source organism: Dialister sp. (assembly GCA_022722495.1). Classification (GTDB taxonomy): domain Bacteria; phylum Bacillota; class Negativicutes; order Veillonellales; family Dialisteraceae; genus Dialister. The sequence continues at coordinate 4,319 of JAIJLI010000182.1, forward strand.
TTTTGCCAGGTTCGTCAGCATATCGGTATGCCATGTGCCGCCACCGAAGTATGCACCAGCATCGACATCATTGTAGGAAACGGAGAGATCGAAGGTGCCCGGTTTCTTCCAGTCTGCTTTGCCATAAGAGAGACCAGCGTTCCAAGCAGTGTCGAAATCACCCAGAGTGGTGTTCTTCCAGTATTCACCGAATACATTGAACTGCTGAACCGGAATGTTCAGGTTGATGCCAAACAGTTCCTGTCCCGCCATGTAGTGAGTACCATATGCATCTTCAAAGCTGTCAATCTTATCAGCATCAAAGTTCCCCTGGAACTTAACATAATCAGCACCCAATTTAGCAAAGCCAAAGTCATAAGAGCCCTTTGCAAAATACATATCGGTAGACTTAGCACCATAAATGGAACCATCTTTAGTTGCTGCATCTTCACCATATACAGTATCGCCTGCTTTGATACCAAGGGTAGCCCAGTCAGATGCGTTCAGCTGGCCAAAGCCGGTGGTCAGAGCCAGTTTACCATTGTTGTAAGAAGCCTGTGCACCATCATAGCCTTCGAGGCCATTGTACTGCCAGCCACCCTGGTTACCAAAAGCGATCGGCTGACGGCCAAGACGTACAGCTACGTTTTTGTTGAAGTTATGGTTTACGTAGATCTGTGCCATGGTGGTATTGGAAGAAGCTTCATCTTTGAAGTTCATGTTGTTAACGAACTGTCCCTGTACATAGGT